>JACDER010000078.1 GCA_013816275.1 Actinomycetota bacterium
TCAACCGCGCGCGCGGCGCGCCTCGGAGGAGAGCTATGCGTGGTGCTGCTTGGCGTGCTTCGCCGGCGCCTGGCCGCCGTAGTCGGCGAGGGCCGTGGCGGGGAGCAGGCTCCCGGCGTGCTCGAGGTCTACGAGCCCAAGGTCACGCAGGAGGGGCGGGAGCCTCCTCGCGCGGTCCTGCCCGTCGTAATCCAGGGATCCGGAACTCTCCGCCCCCAGTGAGCCCCGACGGGCGCAGGATCAAGACGAGCGCCATGATCGCGGCGAGGAAGACGAGCCGGGACCCGGTCGGCAGGTCGAGCTTGAACCCGATGTGGACGCCCTGCTCGGCCTGGCCCAGGAACGAGTCGAGGCCGCTGATCGCGAGTGCGCCTACGACCGCGCCCCACAGGCTCGTCAGCCCGCCGAAGACCAGCATCGCCAGCGTCAGGAACGTCAGCTCGAGATAGACCTGATCGGTCGTGATCGATCCGAGCAGGTGGACGGACAGCGCACCCGCGAATCCCGCCAGAGCACCCGAGAACGTGAATGCCCACAACCGCTGGCGGTGGACGTCGACTCCGATGCCTTGCGCGGCGGCCGGATCCTCGCGCGACGCGCGCAGCTGGCGTCCAAGGCGGCTCCGCTGATAGGCGAACGCGCCCGCGATCGCGACGAGCGCGCCAAGCGTGGCCTGCCACGCCCCGGTCGTCTGCGGAACGAGCGAGAGCGTTGTCGCGCCAGGCCCGATCTTCGTCCACTGCTGAAGGATGTTGTGCGTGATCTCGAGCAGCGCGAACGTGGCAATGCCGGCAGCGAGCCCCGAGAGTCGCATCAAAGGCAGGCCCACGACGAGCGCGAACAGGCCCCCGATGCCGGCCGCGAGCAGGAGCGAGGGGATGTTGCCGATCGAGTGGTCGCGCAGGAGCGGGAAGAGCTCGGTCAGCACTCCCTTCTTCGAGTCGAGCGGCACTGTCATCACGCCTGCGGCGAATGCGCCGACTGCGACGAAGCTGATCTGCCCGAACGAGAGCACGCCCGAGTTCCCGACGAAGACGTAGATCGCCACCACCATCGCCACCGAGACGAGGGCGTTCAGGAAGTAGATCCTGTTCGCGCTCGAGACGGTCGTCGAGAGGATCCCGACCACGACGACGAGCGCCACCGGACCGAGCAACTGCACAGCTCCCTCGACGTAGCGCCTCATACGCGCTCCGCGCTCGCCCGGCGTCCCCAGCTGAAGAGCCCGGCCGGTCGGAGCAGGAGGACGAGGATGACGATCCCGAACAGCACCGAGGGCAGGTACACCGTGTTGTCGGTCGGAAGGGCACCGTTGATCATGCCGGAGGCGAAACCGATCGCAAAGCCGCCGAGGGTGGCCGTCCAGAGCCTGTCGAGGCCGCCGACGACGACGCCGACGAGCACGATGATCGTGTCGTGCAACGCGAAGTCCGGCGAGACGAGGGGGACCTGGACGGTCAGGATCACGGCAACCGCTGCCGCCAGGACGCCCGAGAGGACCACCGTGAACATGATCACCCGGTTGACGCGGACACCGAGCAGGCGAGCCGTCCGGAAGTCGGCGGCCGCAGCGCGCGTGTGGAGGCCGATCGTCGTGCGCGTGAGCAGCAGCGCAAGGAGGACCAGCGCGACGATCGCGGCGCCGATCGCCACGATCGTCACCTTCCGGATCTCGACGCCGCCGACGGTGATCGCCTCGTTCAGCGCCGAGATCGAGGTCGCCACCTCGCCGATGAAGTCGTTGCGAAGATCGACGATCAGGGCCACCGCTTGGAGGAGGAATGCGATCGCGAACGTGGTCACGAGCATGACCGCCGGTGATTGCCCACGGAGTGGGCGGAAGACGGTGAGCTCCATCGCGAGGGAAATCGCGATCACGACGGCGAAGCAGGTGGAGACGCTGGCCCAGACCGGCCAGCCCGAGGTGAAGGCGAGGGTGTACGCGCCGGCCATGATCAGTTGGCCGTAGGAGAAATTGACGAGGCGGAGCACGCCGAAGACGAGCCCGATCCCGACCGCCATCAGCGCGTAGACGGCACCGGTCGCGACGGCGTCCGAAACGGTCTGGAAGTCGAGGGCTGCGACGATCATGCGAGGTATGCGGCGATGATCTTGTCCTTGTTCGCGGCGTCGGCGGGGCCGAGGGTCAGCCGCAGCTCGCCGCCGGCGAGCACGTGCGTCCGGTCTGCCAGCGCGACGGTGTGCAGCGCACGTTGCTCGACGAGCAGGATCGTGACTTCGCGCTCGCGGATCTGGCGCAGCGCTTCGAAGACGGCATCCACGGCCATGGGCGCGAGCCCGAGGGACGGCTCGTCGAGGAGCAGCACCTCGGGCTCGGCGACGAGGGCGCGGCCGATCGCAAGCTGTTGCTGCTGTCCGCCCGAAAGCGCGCCCGCCGAGCGGCGCCGGAACTCGTGGAGCACCGGGAACAGGTCGTACGCTTGCTGGAGCGGATCCGCTCCGTTCCGCTTCCGGCGGCCGGCGAGCCCGAGCCGCAGGTTCTCCTCGACCGTGAAGTCGCTGAAGATGCGGCGGCCCTCGGGCACGAGCGCGACCCCGGCGCGGGCGATCCGCTCCGGCGGACGCCCCCGGATCGAGCGGCCGTGGAGCCGGACGTCTCCGGCGTGGGCCGGCACTGCGCCCATGATCGCGTGCAGCGTCGTCGACTTCCCGGCGCCGTTCGGCCCGATCAGGCCGACGATCTCGCCGTTCCCGACCTCGAGCGAAAGCCCGCGGACTGCGGGCACCGAGCCGTACCGCACTTCGAGGCCTTGCAGCTCCAGGACGGGCTCAGGCATCCGCGCCCGTCACGGCCGTCTCTCCGAGATAGGCGGCCGCCACGTCGAGATTCGATCGGATCTCGGCCGGCGTCCCGGCCGCCAGGGTGCGGCCCTGGTCGAGGACGTGGATCCGGTCGCAGACCGCCATCACGAGCGCCATGTTGTGGTCGATCAGGAGCACGCCGCCGCCGTGGTCGTCGCGCACCGAGCGAATCACCGCCGCGAACTGCGGTACCTCCGACTCCGGCAGACCGGCCGCCGGCTCGTCGAGGAGCACGAAGGCCGGATCGGTCGCGAGCACACGGGCGACGCCCAGCCGGCGCTCGTCCCCGTGCGCCAGCGCGCCCGCGCTGGCTTCGGCGAGGTCCGCCAGGCCGAGCACGGCCAACAGTTCGTCCGCTCGCTTCCGCGCCGCCCGAGGCCCCGCGCCGACGCCGAGTGCGGAGACCTCGACGTTCTCCCGCACCGACAGGTCGCGAAAGGAACGGCTGTGCTGGAAGCTCCTCGTCAGGCCTGCCCGCGCCCGCCGGTGGGAGCTCCACCCGGTGATGTCGCGGCCCTCGAGCTCGACCGTCCCTTCGCTCGGGAAGTCGAAGCCCGTGAGGACGTTCACCAGGGTCGATTTCCCCGCCCCGTTCGGGCCGATGAGTCCGACGACTTCCTTCCGGTGGAGCTCGAGGTTCACCCCCTGCAGCGCCTGCACGCCCTCGAAGGACCGTGAGACGGAGGAGGCCCGAAGAGTTTCTCCGGGCCTCCTGTCTGGTCTTTCGGCGGCCGCCGTCGCCGACAACGTCGCTAGGGGAGCTTCGGGACGACCTTCGCCGTCACCTTGCCGACCACCTTGGCCTTGTTGTCTTGGATCTTGAGCACGCGGTACTGCCGGCCGAAGACGGTGTGCTGGGTCGGCGAGAAGCTGATTCGGCTTCCGAGCACGGGCACGTGCTTGAACTTGACGAGCTGGTTCGCGAGGGCCGTGCCGTTCAGCGAGCCGTGAGCCCTCTTGATCGCGATGTAGACGCCGTCGATCGCATCCACTCCGCCGAGGAAGCCGCCGGTGCCAACCTGTGCGCCGGCCTTCTTCAGATCCGCGATCATCTTCCTCACCGCCTTGTCCGGGTCGTCTCCGAACACGGACGCGTAGGTGACGAAGTAGTAGTTGGTGACCTTGGGGTTGTTCGTCGTCCAGTAGGTGCCGTCGCCGGCCCACGAGTTGAGGATCGGCGTGTTGTTGTGGAGCGAGCGCAGGCCGTTGACGAACGCCGGCAGCTCACCGAAGGCCGTCGAGGTGACGTTCACGGCCGCCTTGCTGGAGTTGAGGTGGGTGACCGCGGTGCCGACGTTGCTCTGGCCGGTCGCGTAGCTCTCTCGGGAGACGATCTTCCCGCCGAGCTGTTTGAAGCGCTTCTCGAACGCCTGCACGACGTTCTTGAAGTAGACGAGCAGGGTGTTCGTGGCGGTGTTGGCCGTCTTCCACCCGCGGCTCCAGGCGTACTGGGCCATCGCCGAGCCCTCGTCCTGGGCGACGTTGCCGAAGCTGAAGGCCAGCTTCCCCTTCGCGCCGAAGCGCTTCGGGCCCATCTGGTCCGTGCCGATGCAGGGGGCGATCGCGAGCTTGCCGCGGTTGATTGCCTCCGTGACCACGGGGGTCGCGTAATCGACGTCGCACGTCGTAAAGATGATGTTGGCGCCGGCGTCGAGCAGGCTGAGTGCGCACGCCTTCGCCTTGGCTCCGTCGTTCTGCTGCGTGTCGCACGTCTTGATCTCGAAAGTGACGGTGCCGTTCTTCTCAGCGTTGATTTGCTTGATCCGGATCCTGGCCGCAGCCAGCGCCGGATTGTCGAACGGCGCCATGTTCCCGCTCGAGTCGAATGCCCAACCGATGATCACTTTCTTCTTTGCCGTCGGAGCGGCGAAGCCGCCTGATGTTCCGACGGCGAGCACGGCGAGTGCAGCCGCCCCCGCGAGGAGCGCCCCGAGGGCACCCCACCTTGTCGTTCGTGTCACTGGGCCTCCTCCAATCGGACTAACGGTCTCCCCAGTCGCAAAGCAGGACCACTCTAGACCTACGCCGGGAGCCGGTCAATCGGATTCGGCGGCCATCAGCTCGTTCATCGGCTGAGCGTGGCGCTCGACGAGGTTCTCGGCCTGCTCCCCGCCCGTGACCGGAAGTTCCTCCCGGCCGATCAGGCCGACCTGCACGAGAGCCGATGCCTGGTCCCAGTAGATGTGCTCATGCGCAACCTTTCCGTCCTCGAAGCCGACGACGACGCAGAAGGCCAGCGTCACGCGCTTGCCGGTCGGCGGTACGCGCGGAAGGATCGCGTCCATCTCGATCGTGTGCGTGAACGAGATGACGAGCTCGTCCACGACCTGCGTTTCGCCGATCGTTCGCGACACCGGCGTGATCTCCGTGTCGTCGGGCCACTTGCCGATGAAGTGGTCGCCGTAGAAGGTGCGGACGTTGTCGTAGCCGTCGCCGCCGGTCATGGGAGGGACGTGGTAGACGTAGGGGTCGGGCGCCATTGTGCCCATCGCCGCGTCGAGGTCTTGCTCCACGAACTCCGCGCCGACGTGTGCGTCGAAGACCGCGGCCAGGTCTTTGGGCTCCGTCATCTGCACTGCTCACCTCCGGTTGTCCATCGGAAGTTCAAAACATCTCAGAACTACGCTTCGATCGTGCGTCGCGCGTGATCGCCTGCGCGCTCGAGCTCGCGCGCGAGCAGGTGCCAGCTGCCGAACATCCAGACGTGCCCTCCCGCCGCGTGTAACTCCCGGTAGGTGCCGCCGAGGAGCTCGGCAATCCGCCGGCACGATTCGGGCGTCGTCAGCGTGTCGGTCGAGCAGGCGATCACGGTCGCTGGGATGCCGGCGTCCCGGACGGCGGCCAGTTCGGAGGAAAGGTCGAGGCGGCAGAGCGAACGCGCGAGCCTCCTCGCCGCACGGGGGGAGCGCGCGAGGTCGGCAAGCGGGCGCAGCAGGTCGCCGGGGCCGAAGCGGCCGGCCACCACCTGCCGGCCGAAGTCGTACGTCATCCGCCACACGGGCTTGACGATCGGGAGGGCAGAGGGCCCCACGAGCACGAGGCCGGCCACCCGCTCGGGCGCTCGTGTCCCGGCGAGCACGGCGACGACGGCACCCATCGAGTGACCACCGAGGATGACCCGGCCGGGCCTACGCTCGAGCTCGTGCACGGCCCAGTCCCGCAGCCGCTCGAGCGAGCCGCTCGACAAGACCGAGAGCGGCGGCTGCAGCGCGCTCCAGCCCTCGGGGAGGCCGGGCTCGTAGGAGCGGCCACGGGCGAAGTATCCGGGGAGGAAGAGGCCCGGTTCGGTGCCGTCAGCTACCGAGACTGGCGCGGATCTCCTCGATCGCGGCGCGCTCCGCGTCGCTGACGGCGACGCCGTCTTCCCTGTGGGCGTTCGCGATCGCGTCTGCGAGCGTGAGGATGAAGCGCCTGTAACCGTCGAGCTCGTCTGCGGTCGCTTTCTGCTCGAGGAGCGCGACCGCGTCGCGGAGGTGCTGCAGCCCGGCCTGCTTGAGCTCGTCGGCCGAGTGGTAGCGCGTGTGGTCACGCTCCGGCTTCGCCGCCACGATCTCGTCGAGGAGCTGGCTCTCGCCGTGCTGCTTGCGTGCCTCGACGTACGACTTGGCCATCGCGATCGACTCGCGGAACGTCCCGCCTCGCTGTGCCGTGATCACTATGAGCCCTGCGCTCGGCGGTCCCTCGAGAATGAGCTCCCACTCTTCCTGTGTGAAATCAGCCTTTGCGGTCATGTTGTCACCTCTCAGTCGGTGTTCGAACTGCCAAGCCTAGATGGTTGATGCCACGATCTCGCGCGTCCGGCTGCGCGATCTGGCACGCCTGGGCCGCTCCGGCCCGGCTGCGGCCGGCGGAGCCGGCCTCCACCGTGCCTGCGCTTCGCCACGTCGGCCGCTCACCGATGCTCCCGGCATCGGCAAGCGTCCGCCGCGGCGCCCCAGACGCACCAGCTCGCGCCCCGGAGCAGGCGATCTCATGGCATCAACCATCTAGGCGCCGGTTGCGGACCTACGACC
>JACDER010000310.1 GCA_013816275.1 Actinomycetota bacterium
AACGGAATGACCCGTGTTTCGTTTCGTTAGGCGCCTTTAGCGTGAGTCGGCTTCGAGCTCGCTCTCGGTGAGCACCGGCGCGGCGGCCTCGCCTTCACGATTCAGGCGTGAGCGCGCACCGAAGAGCCTGCCGCGTGCCGGCTCCAGCGGGGCAAACTTCATCATCCCGACCGGCTCGACCATGTCGTCGTAGATCGCCTCGATGCCTCCGCGGACCGAGTACGTCTCGTGCCAGAACCCCGTCCCGCCGGAGTCGCGCAGGAACTCCTTCCACCAGCGGCGGTGCGGCTCTGAGCGCGTCCACGCCTCGAGGCTCTCGAAGTCGCGCCAGTACTGGCGCATGCCGGTATGGCGGAGCGAGAACAAGTAGCTCTCGTGCAGCAGGAGCCCGTCCGGCCGCTCCGCCACGGACTTGCTGATCTGCGGCCCGAGGCCAATCAAGCGCTGGAACCCGCGAAGCGCGTTGACCCGCATCCCGAGATAGATGACGACCAGGTCCGGATACTGCGAGAGGTCGACGGTCTGGCGGTTGACGCGCGCCATAGGTTGCAAGCCTAGCGGCGGCATCTGCCGAAAAGCTGAGACTGCGCCGCGCTTTTCGGCTGGGAAAGGCTGAAAGGCGGGAGAGGGCGGGTACACTCGATCCCGCTTGGCGAGGTAGCTCAGTTGGTAGAGCACACGGCTGAAAACCGTGGTGTCGCCGGTTCGATTCCGGCCCTCGCCATCACTGGCATTTAAGGGAGGGGCCCCGTGGTGTCGCCGGTTCGATTCCGGCCCTCGCCATCTCGGAGAAGACGCTGGGCGCCGAGAGGCGCCCAGCAAAAGGGTCCGGGCCGGTGCTACCGCGCCGCGAACTCCTTGGTGCCGACGAGCCTACGCCCCCTCGCCCTTGCGAGCAACTATCGCGGTGCCGATTCCGGCCGCAAAGTCCGCAAATTCCACGAAACCCCGGGCTCCGAGCTCGGCTCGAATTCGCTCGGGCGGAACGTAGATCGGCGTCCCCGCCCCTCCCGAGAAGGAGAGGAGCACGGCGCCTCCGGGAGCCGTGACCCGCGCGAGCTCGTCGAAGAACGGGATCATGTTCGCGAGCGTCACGAGTTCGAAGCGGCCGTCCGGGTAGGGCAGCCGCGAGGCGTCCGCGACCTCGAACCGAACCCGTCCTTCCAGCTCCACCGGGGTCTTTCGGCGGGCCTCCTCGATCATCCCCTCGGCGAGATCGGCGCCCACGACCTCCGCCTCCGGGAAGCGACGCGCGAGGGCGAACGCGCCGAGGCCCGTCCCCGTCCCGAGGTCGAGCGCACGCGCCGGCGATTCAAGCGACGCGAGCGCCGCCTCATACGACTGGAGATGCCCGGGACTCACGATCTGCTCCCACCGCGGCGCCATGGAGTGGAACTGCCGGCCGACGAGCCGGCGGAACACCGGCCAGAGCCAGGGCACTCGCGTCACGACCACCGTCACGAAGCGCGCGAACCGCCGTCCGACAAGTCTGCTCAGATCGTCGCGAAGGCTCACGGCGACGCCCGCCGCAGCGCGATGCGATCTCCTGGGCGCGCCGCGAACATCTCGGCCGCGCTTCCACCGTTGATCGCGATCGCGATATTCCGGTACGAGTCCTCGTAGAGGAGGATGTCGCCCGGCCGGGCATCGGCGAACGTACGCGCCGCGACCGCGTAGTACCGCTCGCCGTTGCACTCGAGCTCGAGCCGGGCCCCCGGCGCCACGTCGATCCGCTCCATGTCCTCGCGAGTGAGGTTGAGCTGCACGTTCCCATACCGGTCGACGTAGAGGACCGCCGCCTGGGTCTGACCGTCGCCGATCGTGGGCTGGGGGATGTCGAGGCGTGCGAGCGTCTCCGGCGCGATCGGCGGCCCCAGCTCGCCGAGCTCCACTCCTCTCGCGAGATGCGCCGCCGCGGGAGCGAACAGGTCGCGACCGTGGAACGTCCGGGACACGGGCTGGAGCGCATAGTCGGGATTGGCCAGCTCGTGGGCTTCCGCGATCCCGCCGAAACGCTCCGCGGCAGGCACGAGAAGGCCGTTGTCAGGCCCGACGTACAGCCGACCCTCGGCATCGCGGAGCGCCAGCGGCCGCCGCGTGCTTCCAACTCCCGGGTCGATCACGGCGAGGTGGACTCCGATGGGCATGTACGCGAGCGTGTTGCAGAGGACGAGCGCCCCCTGTAGGACGTGTTGGGGCGGGATTCCGTGCGTGATGTCGATGATCTCGGCCTCGGGCGCGATCCTCTTGATCACCCCGTGACACGTCCCGACGAAGTCGTCCTGGAGACCGAAATCCGAGAGAAACGTTACGAACATCGACTCTTAAGAAGAGGACTCACAGGG
>JACDER010000079.1:0-5304 GCA_013816275.1 Actinomycetota bacterium
AGCCTGCGCCGCTCCGCCCGGTTGGACGGCCCGGGACCCTGTTCGCCCGCTGCCTCGATGTACGCGCGCCGCTCGCCGGCGGTCAGCTTGCTCATGGCGCGCTGCGCAGCCAGGGGGTCGTTCAGCGAGCCGGCCCGCTCAAGCTTCCGGATCGCGTTCGCGAGGTCGGGGTTCTGCTTCTCGAGCGCGGCGCGGGACGCCCGCTGCAACCACCGCTCCATGAAGGGCACCTTTTGCAGCACCATCAGCAGCGGCTTGAGATAGCGGCCCTGACGCCAGCGTCCCAGGAGGATGAGGATCCCGAACAGCAGGAGGAACCCGCCGATGATGTAGACAGGGATCAGATAGGTGGTCATCGCGGCGGGATGGTACCGCGAACCGGCAACAATGCGGGAATGGCCGAAACGCAGTGCAGACCCGTTCCGCGCTGGATGCCCGCAGTGTTCGTCCTAATCGCGGTCGCGCTCGTCCCGTGGACGGTCTGGCTCTTCCTCGACTTGCCCGACCGCGAGCTCGCCGACAATTGGTCGCTCGCGTGGTCCGGCTTCGACATCGGCCTGGCGGTCTGCCTGGCCGGGACGGGGATCTTGCTTGCCCGGCGTTCCAATTTCTCCTCGCTCTTTGCCGCGATGAGCGGCGCCCTGCTGCTCACGGACGCGTGGTTCGACGTGCTCACCTCGCGCGGAGGGAACTTCGTCCTCGCGGTCGCGATGGCCGTCTGCCTCGAGTTACCGCTGGCCGCGATCTGTCTCTGGGTCGCCGCCAACATCGAGCGCGTGCTCACGGACGTGCGGCCCCTGTCAGAACGAGCCGGCCTGCGCCGAGACTGAGAGCTACGCCGCGACGGCGATGCGCGGCCGAGCGGTCTCCAGGAGGCCGTCGAGAACCTCGGCGAGCTGCTCCCGGATGTCCTCGTCCACCAGCCGCCCGGCCTCGTCGAACCGGGTCGGGGCGTGGCCGAGTGCGACCTCGCCCTCGACCACGCGGGCGCCGATCGCCGCCAGGACCTTGCGCAGCTCCGCCTGGGCCCAGACGGCTCCGAATGCCCCGGTGCTGGCTCCGACCACGGCGACCGGCTTGAACCGGAGCGCGCTCGTCGCCAGCGGCCGCGAGGCCCAGTCGAGTGCGTTCTTCAGCTGTCCCGGGACGGAGGAGTTGTACTCGGGGGTCGCGATGAGGACGGCGTCGGCGCTCGCGATCGCGTCGCGTAGCTCCGCGACGGCCGCGGGCGCCGACACGACGTCGGCGTCCTCGTCATACGGCGGCACCGCCTTGAGACCCTCGTAGAGCACGAAGTCCACGTCCCCGGGCAGCTGCTCGGCCGCCGCGAGGAGGAGCTTCATGTTCCAGGAATCTCGTCTGAGGCTTCCTGCGATGCCGAGGATGGTCATTACGACCTGACCAGAAACAGCTCGGCGGTCAGCGTGACGTCGTTCCCCAGCGCCGGCTCGCCGTTCGGGAGCGGGTTGTTCCAGTTGATGCCGAAGGCGGTGCGGTCGATCCTCCCTACCAGGCGAAGTGCGAAGCGCACGCCGCCGTAGGGGTCCTCCGCGAGCTCGCTGACCGTGCCCGTCAGTGCGACCGGCTGGGCCTCACCGCGAATCGTCAGCGCGCCGTTCACCGTGACCTCGTCGCCGGAGCGCTCGATCCCGGTCGAGCGGAAGCCGATCTCGGGTGCTCGCTCCGCGTCGAAGAAGTCCGGCGCCTGGAGGTGTCCCGCCAGGTTCTCGTCCTGGACGCGCACGCCGCTGACCGGCGCGGAGCCCTCGAGTGCTGCGGTTCCGTCCTCGTCGACGGACAGCGTCGCGTCGAAGGGCGAGAAGGTCCCGCGGAAGGTGCCGACCATGTAGTCGATCGCGAAACCGACGTGCGAGTGGGTCGCGTCGACCTTCCAGATGCCGGTCGGTAGTGTGGTCGATGTCTCCAAAATCGTGTTCATGTCTGTCCTCCTGGTGCGGTATACTTGACTACGCAAGCAACTATACAGAGAGAATCTTGACTAGTCAAATATTGATACCACAACAGTTCGCGGTCGATGCGTTCATCGCGCTGGTGCGTGCGAATGCGACCGCGACACGCGGGCTGAGCGCGGAATTGGTCGAGGAGCACGGCCTGACGATCAACGACTTCGAGGCGCTCCTGAGGCTGTCGCGAGCCGAAGACGGCCGCATGCGCCGGATCGATCTCTCGCGCGCGATCCTGCTCACGCCGTCGGGTGTGACCCGGATGCTGGAGGGCCTGGAGCGCGCCGGGCTCGTCGCGAAGGCGACGTGCGCGAGTGACGCGCGCGTCACCTACGCGGTGCTCACGCCGGCCGGGAAGAAGAAGCTGAAGGAAGCGTCCCGCTCGCACGTCGCCTCGATCAAGGCCCTCTTCGGCACCCATTACAGTGACGAGGAGCTGGAGACCCTCGCGCGGCTGCTCAGCCGACTCGATACCGAAACCGACGACGACGAGGACTGCCAGGCCGAATGACCGAAGCCCACGCCGATCCCAAGCGCTGGAACGCGCTCGCCGTCCTCAGCATCGCGTACCTGATGGTCGTGCTCGACATCGCGATCGTCAACGTCGCGCTGCCCTCGATCCAGAAGGACCTGCACTTCACCTCGGCGGAGAACCTCCAGTGGATCGTCAGCGGCTACGCGCTCACGTTCGGCGGCTTCCTGCTGCTCGGCGGGCGGATGGGCGACCTGCTCGGCCGGCGGAAGCTGTTCATGGTCGGCCTCGCGCTCTTCTCGATCACGTCCCTGGTCGCCGGTCTCTCGACCTCGTCGGGGATGCTGATCGGCGCGCGCGTCGCCCAGGGGGCAGCGGGAGCGATTCTCTCCCCGTCCGTGTTCTCGATCACGAGCGTCACCTTCCAGGAGGGCTCGGAGCGGAACAAGGCGCTCGGCGTACTCGGGGCCATCTCGGGCGCGGGCGCGGCGCTCGGCGTGATTCTCGGCGGCGTGCTGACCCAGTACGCCGGCTGGGAGTGGATCTTCTACGTCAACGTCCCGATCGGTCTGGCCACGCTCCTCTTCGTTCCGCGCGTTGTGCGCGAGAGCCACGCCGAGGGGATGGAGAAGAAGTTCGACGCGATCGGCGCGTTCACGGTCACGGGGAGCCTGATGCTGTTCGTCTACGCCCTCACGCGGACGAACCAGGTCGGCTGGAGCTCGCTCGAGACGATCCTCGAGATGATCGGATCGGTCGTCCTGATGGTCGTGTTCATCGCCTGGGAGGCGAGGTCCCGCTTCGCCCTCGTCCCGCTGCGCATCTTCCGGCGCCGCACACTCACCGGCGCGAACGTGATCGGGTTCCTGCTCGGGACGATGATCTTCGGGATGTTCTTCCTGCTCTCGCTCTACATGCAGCAGGTGCTCGGCTTCACCGCGCTCAAGACCGGTATCGGGTACCTCGCGGTCGCTTTGACCGCGGTCGTGTCGTCGGGCGTCGCGCAGGCGCTCGTGACCAAGCTTGGGATCAAGCCCGCGCTGATCGGCGGCCTCACGCTGGTCGGCGGAGGCCTCGTCTACTTCACGCAGATCTCCGCGACCGGCTCGTACTTCGTCGACCTCTTCCCCGGATTCATCATCCTCGGCATCGGCCTCGGTTTCACGTTCGTCCCGATCTCGATCGCGGCGCTCGCCGGGGTCACCGGGCGTGATGCCGGGCTTGCCTCGGGCCTGATCAACACGTCCCAGCAGGTCGGCGGCGCGCTCGGGCTCGCGATCCTGACCACCGTGTACGCGAGCCGTTCCTCCTCGCTGGAGCGAAGCGGCACGCCGCATCCGCAGGCGCTGACGTCCGGCTTCTCACTCGCCTTCTGGGTCGCCGCCGGCGTGGCCGCCGCGGCAATCCTGATCACGCTTCTGATCGTCAGGCGAGAGGATCTGCAGATGCAGCCCGAGACTGAGCCCGAGACAGCAGCCGTCATCGCCGGCTGAGCGGGCTTAGGGTCTCCTCGTGGGGACCCTGCTCGCCGAGACGCTTCCGCTTGCACTCGGCGCGGCGATCAGCCCGGTTCTCTTCCTGCTTCAGCTGACGACGCTGACCGGGCCTCGACCCGCTGCTCGGGGCGCGATGCTCGTGCTCGGTGCTGCGCTTCCCCTCGCGGCTGTCAGCGTGCTCGCGGTCACGATCGGGACGGCGAGCTCGTCCCTTTCGGGTGACGCGACGATCAAGGCGTCCCTCGACCTCGGGCTCGGCTGCGCCTTGCTCGCACTCGCGCTCTGGATGGCCGTGCACCATCCCGCGCCGAAGCCGCCGAAGCCGCCACACGACCCGAGCCTGCACCGCGCGTTCGTCTTCGGCCTGGTGGGGATGGCGACCAACGTCTCCACCTTCGCCCTGTACATCCCGGCGCTGAAGCTGATCGCCGCGTCCGACTTGGGCGCCGGTCGCGAGGCGTTCGTCGGGTTCGTCGTGTTCCTGGTCGCCCAGTCGTTCGTGCTCGTGCCGCTCGTTCTCACCGTCGCGGTCCCGGGCTCGACGCGTGTCCTGAGCGCAGTCGGAGGATGGATGACCGCGCACCGGCGGGCCTTGAACGTGGCGCTCCTGCTGGGGTTCGGAACCTGGCTAGCAGTCAAAGGCGTGCTGGCGCTCTAGCCCGAATTTCTTACCTATCTCATAGAAAACAGAAGTCTCCGCTTGCCTGTTTTATGGCAAACTAAGAGAACTGTGGTGCGGCGCAAGCGGGGTCTCGTCTTCGCGTCTGTTCTCCTCCTCCTCATGGGGGCGGCGACGCTCGCACTCCCGACTGCGTCGGGAGGAGTCTCGAGCGCGAACCGTGGGCTGGCCGATTCCGACGGCGACGGCGTTGACGATTCCATCGACAACTGCCCGACGGCCTACAACCCCGACCAGCGCGACAAGGACGGCGACGGGAAGGGGAACCGTTGCGACTCCACGCCCTTCCCGACCAACTATTCGGAGATCATCTTCTACCCGCGGACCACCACCAACGGCACGCTTCCCTCACCCGGCGTCTGCTTCCAGTGGCAGTGGTCGTCGAACACGGGCGTGAACCCGCTCTCGAGCAGTGGTTGCACGCTCGGTGGAAACAGCGGCTGGTTCTGGTGGTCGTGGACGCAGAGCAACGGCCCCGTCCCCGACGCCACCTACTCGATCACGCATACGCAGACGTCCGTGCCGTCGGGCTGCTCCGGAACGCTCTCGCCGAATCCGCTGGCGTTCTTCTTCGGGCCTGCCAGGTTCCGAGCGGTCGACACCTTCTACACCTGCGGCTCCCCGCCCCCGCCGCCTCCACCGCCACCGCCCCCGCCTCCCCCGCCACCGCCACCTCCTCCTCCGCCTCCACCC
>JACDER010000079.1:5314-6814 GCA_013816275.1 Actinomycetota bacterium
GCCGGAGCCGCCTCCCGTCCCGCCGCCGGTGCAGACGAGCCTCCTCACCGGCGTCGAGGGCAACGGCAGCATCGTCACGGTCGCGTCGACGCGCGGCCTGGCCGGCGCCCTCCCGCGCCAGCCGGTCAAGTGCGGCGTGCAGGGAACCGCGTGCCTCTCGGAGATTCCGCCGGGCGCGACGATGACGATGAAGGCCGTACCCGCGCCGGGCTACAAGTTCGCCGGCTGGAAGACGGGCTGCACCGGACGGAGCCTGACCTGCACGTTCACCGCCGGTGGCTCGGTCGGTACCGGTTCGGTGAGCGCCGAGTTCGTGCCCCTGAAGCCGAACCGCGCGCTCGTCGTGCGCCTGCAGACGCCTTCGATCAGCGCAAAGTTCAAGGCGAGCGTCGGGAAGGGACTGCTGAACGTGAAGGGCAGCATCACGCTGCCTGCCAAGCTCCGGCTGCAGCTTCGCCGGCCGGGCGGAGGGCCGCTGCTGACCAAGAACATCCGGGCCGTTGGCGGGTTCTCGCTCAAGTCGCTCCTCAAAAAGGGCAACCTTGCCGGCGGCGCGCAGCTGTTCCCCGGCGCGTTCGTCCTCTCGCTGACCGGCACGGCCGGCAACACCCCGGTT
The DNA here is from genome assembly GCA_013816275.1 of Actinomycetota bacterium. Classification (GTDB taxonomy): domain Bacteria; phylum Actinomycetota; class Thermoleophilia; order Gaiellales; family Gaiellaceae; genus JACDER01. The sequence goes on from JACDER010000079.1 coordinate 5,931, forward strand.
CCGCTCCAGATGAAGACGGTCTTCGTCAAGTCTCCGCGCGAGGGCGTCGTGCGCAAGTCGTACCCGAGTACGCGCGAGGACGGGCCGCGCGTGAATCCGATCCCCCGCGGCTCGAGTCAGCTCTGGGCGGTCTTCCAATTCGAGACGCAGCCGATCAGCGGCCCGATCACCGCGACCTGGTACGACCTGAAGGGCAAGTTGGTCGGGACGATCACGAAAAACAACCGCCCGATGATCTCGACCGGGATCGGCGGCGCGACCGGGGCGATCCCCTCGGGGACCTACAAGGTCGTTCTGAAGGCGGGCGGGAAGCTGATCAAGACCGTCCGCATCCGAGTCGCCTGACCGTAAGCCGGTCGTAGGCGCGCGCGACCGCGCTCCACACCGTGTCCGACGTGCTGTCGCGGTTCACCGTGATCGCGATCGTCACTCCGCGCGATCGGTCGTGCCAGAGCTCGCTCTCGAAGCCGCCGTACGAGCCGGAGTTGCCCACCCAGTGGTGACCGTCGAAGTCGTCGGGAAAGAGGCCGTAGCCGACGGCGAAGCGGTTCATCGTGGTCATCGCCTTCAGTGAGGCCGCGCTGACGAGCCGCCCGCCGAAAAGGGCGTCGCCGAAGCGTCCGAGCTCCTCGGCGGTCGTCGAGATTCCGCCGTCCGTCCACGTAGGCCCGACGTAGTCGGAGGGGATGCCGAGACCGGGCACGAAGAGGTCACGCCCGTCGTAGGGATGCGCGTAGTACTCCCGGCGGCTCTTCGAATAGGTGAAGGTCGTACTGGTGAGGCCGAGCGGCTTCGCAATCCCGGCTTGCAGCGCGCGCTCGACAGGCTTGCCGCCTGCCTTGACCAGGATTCCGCCGAGGGCCAGGTAGTTCGTGTTGCTGTAC
>JACDER010000080.1 GCA_013816275.1 Actinomycetota bacterium
TGACCGATCAGGTCCGGATCGACCGCGAGGAGATCTACGACATCCTCGACCAGATGCGGGCCACGATCCCCGAGGAGATCAAACAGGCGCGCTGGATCGTCAAGGAGCGCCAGGAGATGCTCGCCGAGGCCAAGCGCGAGTGCGACCGGATTCTCGGAGAGGCGCGCGAGCAGGCTGCCCGCGAGGCCTCGCAGACCGAGATCGTCAAGCTCGCCGAGCGACAGGCCCAGGAGATCGTCGACGACGCCAGGCGCGAGGCCAGGGAACAGAAGCTCGAGACCGAGGACTGGATCGACCAGATGCTCTCGACGCTCGAGATGAACCTGGACAAGTTCCTCGGCGCCGTCAAGCGTGGTCGCGAGCGGCTCCACGAGCGCTCGCAGGAGTCGGTCATGGTCGGCGTCGGCAGCGAGACCGACGAACCACCGCCTTACTAGCGGCCCCAGCGCGATAGCGTTCAAGCCGTGAGGGTCGTACGACTCGCGGTGCCGGTAGTCGCGGGAGCGGTGGTCCTACTCGGTAGCTCCTCGGCGAGTGCCGCGAACCCGATCCACTGGACGAGTACTAGCCATGGCTGGACCCTCGACCCGTACTTCAAGAAGGATTCCCAGGGCCGTTCCAAAGCGCGGTGGCGCTGCACACCAAAATCGAAACGCGGCAACGGTTCGGTTTGCGAGACGTTCGATCGCGGCAAGACGTGGGGCCTGGCCTTCGCCAACTACGACCCGTCGAGTGACTGCCGGTGCTATTGGAACTACACCTACACGTTCGTGCGTACGTCGAGTCGGGACGCGGTGGTCAGCGGCGGCAACGGCGGGAACTATGAATTTTGGACGAACAACAACGGATTGGTGTGGAACGAAACGGATGTCTTCAACGTTCCACCGAACCCTCCCGGGGGCTGCATTTCATGGCCGGACTACTGCACCACTGTCAACTTCATCGCGCTAACGCACGCGTCGGCCGCATTCTTTGGAGGCCGCCCAGGCGGTCTTGCCTTTTCGACTCTTCTCCCTCAGCAGACCACTGTCGGGGAGCTGCGGTATGACGACGCGGTGTTCCGCCTAGACGGTTGGCCTGTTCGAGGCTCCTCGGGCGAATCGCGGCTCCATCCCGTCAGGCTCTGGTAGGAAGCCCCTCGCTAGTCTGGGACAGTGACCGTCCTCAACCTGCGCACGATCAAGCTCAGGTCGGGCGAGGAGCATCGCGACGAGCAGGAGATCGAGCTGGAGCCGCTCCGGCTCGGCGGCCAGCGGTATCTCCCCGTCCCCGACAAGATCCCTGCCGAGCTCGGCGTCTCGCGTGCGAGCACCGGCACGGTACTCGAGCTTTCCTTCACCGGCCGGCTCCACGGCCCCTGCTTCCGCTGTCTGGAGGAGACCGTGGTCGAGGAGCGGATCTCCGCCCGCGAGTACCAGGCGAACAACCCTGAGGGCTCCGACGAGCTGCGGACGCCGTATCTCGAGGACGGCAAGCTCGACCTCTCCGCCTGGGCGCGCGACGCGCTCGTCCTCGCGCTGCCGGCCAAGATCCTGTGCCGGCCGGACTGCGCCGGTCTTTGCCCGGTTTGCGGAAAGGACATGAACCTCGAGTGGCATACGCACGACGAGGTGAACCCGGATCCGCGCTGGGCCGCTCTGGCCGAGCTCAAAGACCGCCTGTAGCATTGGCCCCGGCGCCTCGGCGCCGAGCTATGCGTGACTGATTGAGCCCATCCCCGTTCCCGCGCGCCCGACGCGCGCTTCGCTCAACCAGGAGTACGCATGCTCACGCTCGCCGCGATCACCAAGTCCTACGGCTCCAATCCGATCCTCGTGGAGGTCACCCTCGGCGTGCCGCCGGGTGCGCGCATCGGCGTCGTCGGCCCGAACGGCGTCGGCAAGTCGACGCTGCTCCGGATTGCCGCAGGGCTGGACGAGCCCGACTCGGGGACGGTGACGCGACGGCCGTCCACCCTGACCGTCGGCTACATGTCGCAGGAGCCCGACGCGCGTCCGGGCGAGACCCTGCTCGAATTCTTCGCCAGACGAACCGGCGTCGGCGAGGCCGGCGCGGAGCTGGATCGGCTGGGCGCCCGTCTCGGCGACGAGCCGAGGCTGATCGAGACGCATGGCGATGCGCTCGAGCGGTTTCTGACCCTCGGTGGTGACGATCTCGTCGCCCGGGCACGGACCGCGTGCGCCGACGTCGGGCTTCCGCCGGAGCGGCTCGAGCTGCACATGACCGCGCTCTCGGGAGGTGAGGCCGCTCGGGCGGCGCTCGCCGCAATTCTCCTCTCGCGCTTCGACGTCCTCCTGCTCGACGAGCCGACGAACAACCTCGACTTCGAGGGTCTCGACCGGCTGGAGCGCTTCGTGACAGGATCGCGCGCCGGGATCGTGGTCGTCTCGCACGACCGCGCCTTCCTCGACCGCACTGTCAACTGGGTCTTCGAGTTGGACGAGTGGACGCACCGCGGCCGCGAGTACCCGGGCGGCTGGAGTGAGTACCAGGCCGCGCGCAACCAGGCCCGGGAACGTCAGTACAAACACTGGGAGGCGTCGCTCGAGGAACGCCACCGGATCGAGGAGCAGGCGGCGCAGATGCGCCAGTGGGAAGAGCGCGGCTACGGCCAGGGACGCAAGAAGAAGAAGTCGAAGGACGTGAAGAAGGCCTACGAGAAGAAGCTCGAGCGCGTCGAGTCGGTCGAAAAGCCGTACGAGCCGTGGGAGCTTCGCCTCTCGCTGGCACCCCAGCGGCGCGCCGGGCAGGTCGTGGCACGACTCGACGATGCGGTCATGGAGCGCGGGCGTTTTCGCCTCGGGCCGCTCGACTTCGAGCTCGACTGGGGCGAGCGGATCGCGCTGACCGGCCCGAACGGCAGCGGGAAGACGACGCTCCTCGACGCGCTGCTCGGAAAGCTCCCACTCTCCGCCGGACGGCTCTACATCGGGCCGGGCACGGTCATCGGGGAGCTCGACCAGGAACGCGGGCGCTTTGCGGGCGCAGAACCGCTCCTCGATGCCTTCTGCCGTGAGGGGTCGGTCCAGACCGATGAGGCGCGCTCGCTCCTGGCCAAATTCGGGCTCGGGGCCGATGACGTGCTCCGTCCGGCCCGGTCGCTCTCGGCCGGCGAGCGGACGCGCGCGGCGGTTGCCCTCTTCGCCGTGAGCGGCGTCAACTGCCTCCTTCTCGACGAGCCCACCAACCATCTCGACCTCCCCGCCATCGAGGAGCTGGAGGCTGCGCTCGAGCGCTACGACGGGACGGTGCTCCTGGTCACGCACGATCGCCGCTTCCTGGAGCGGTTCGCCGCAACGAGGACGATCGAGCTGCTTCGCTAGGATTCGGCGCTGATGGCAGTTCCTAAGCGAAAAACCTCGAAGTCCCGCCGCGACAAGCGCCGCGCGCAGCACAAGATCGAAGCGCCGCGCGTGAACGAGTGCCCGCAGTGCCACCGGCCCAAGCGGCCGCACCACGTGTGCCTGAACTGCGGTACCTATCGCGGGCGCGAGGTCGAACCGCTCCGCACGCCGGCCCCGTAGCTCAATGAGCGTCCGCGTTGCGGTAGACGCTCTCGGTGGCGACCGCGGTCCGGAGGACGTGATCGCGGGCGCGGTCGAGGCGGCGGCTACCGGCGTGACGCCGGTCCTGTTCGGCCCCGCCGACCTGGACTCCCGGGGGCTCGAGCTCGTCCCCACCTCGCAGGAGATCGGGATGGACGAGAAGCCGGCCGAGGCGGTGCGTTCGAAGCCGGACAGCTCGCTGGTCGCGGCCTGCCGCGCGGTCGGAGAAGACCGCGCGCAGGCGGTGGTCTCGGCGGGGAACACGGGGGCGATGCTCGCGGCCTGCCTCCTGGACCTCCGCCGGCTGCCCGGTGTGATCCGCCCCGCCATCGCCGTCCCCATCCCCGCGATCACCGGCCCCTCTGTCCTGATCGACTCGGGCGCGAACGCCGACGCCCGGCCGGACCACCTGCTCCAGTTCGCCTACATGGGCGCGATCTTCGCCGAGGAGATCCTCGGCATCGAGCGTCCGTCCGTACGTCTGCTCTCGATCGGAGAGGAGCCCGAGAAGGGCAATCAGCTCACCCTCGAAGCCCACGAGCTCCTGGCCGCGAGCGATCTGCGCTTCGAGGGCAACACCGAGAGCCGCGATCTGCTGCTCGGCGCGGCCGACGTCGTCGTGTGCGACGGCTTCACGGGAAACATCGCGCTCAAGCTGATGGAGGGCACGATCAAGACGGTCCTGAAAGCCTTGCGCGAGGAGATCGTCAGCAGCCGCCGGGGGCGCGTCGGGGGCCTCCTGATCCGCGGCGCGGCGCGCAGCCTCCGTGACCGGCTCGATCCGGACACCTACGGCGGCGCCTACCTGCTCGGCCTCAACGGGATCGTCGTGATTGCGCACGGAAACTCCTCCCCGCGTGCGATCGCGAACGCCATCGGGCTCGCAGCACGCGGCGTCGAGCACGGAGTCGTGGCCCGGCTGGCCGAGCGGATCCCCGACCGCCGCAAGGCAGGGAGCGTGTTAACATCCGCCCGCTCTCAGACAGACCAACAAGAGGAGTGATATGGCAGCGTCGCGCGGGGAAGTGTTCGAACGGGTCAAGGAAGTCCTGACCGAGCAGCTCGGGATCGAGGAGAGCGAGATCTCCGAGGAGGCGTCGTTCCAGGAAGACCTCGACGCGGACTCGCTCGATCTCGTCGAGCTGATCATGGAGCTCGAGGATCAGTTCGGGATCAAGATCTCGGACGAGGATGCCCAGCAGATCCGGACGGTCGGTCAAGCCGTCGACTACGTCACGTCGCGCCAGTAGCGCCGACAGCTCCGAGCTCGGCAGGCTGATCGCCGAGCTTCCTGCTCGGCGCCGCCGCCAGGTGTTCACGCACCCGTCATGGGCGGTCGAGCGGGGCGACTCGTACGAACGGCTCGAGTTCCTAGGCGACAGCGTCCTCGAGCTCACGGTCGCCCGTGCGCTCTACGACGCTTACCCCGACTTCGCCGAGGGCGAGCTCGCCCGTCTCCGTGCGCACATCGTGTCTCGGCAGAGCTGTGCCGTCGTCGCCAACGAGCTCGAGCTGCCCGAGCTGCTGCTCGAGAACGCGCGGGATGTGTCCGAGGACGAGGTCACGCGCCTGGCGCGAAACCGCAATGTCCGCGCCGCGCTGCTCGAGGCGGCCCTCGCGGCGCTCTTCCTGGAGCATGGATTCGCGGCGGTCGAGCCCGCGATCGCCGCGGCGTTCCGCGGCCGGATCCAATATGCCGCCACGACCTACGTCGACCACAAGACGGAGCTCCAGGAGGAGCTCGCGCGCCGGGGCCGTCAGGTCACGTACGACGTGCTCGAGACGGACGGCCCTCCGCACGAGCGCATGTTCACGGTCGCCGCGCTCGTCGAAGGCAAGAGGCTCGGCGTCGGGAGCGGCCGCTCGAAGAAGGACGCCGAGCAGGGCGCGGCCAAGGAGGCCCTGGCCGCCATCCGCACCGACGACTAGCGTTCGGCCCCGGTGCATCTGCGCTCGATCTCCTTGCGCGGTTTCAAATCGTTCCCCGATCCGGTCGAAATCCGGCTGGAGCGGGGCGTCGCCGTTGTCGTCGGGCCGAACGGATCGGGCAAGTCCAACATCGCGGATGCGATCGTCTGGGCTGCCGGGAGCCTGAGCCCGACCGAGCTGCGCGCCGAGAAGGCCGACGACGTGCTCTTCGCCGGATCGGCAGGGCAACCGGCCGCCGACTGGTGCGAGGTCGAGCTCCTGTTCGACAATGCCGACGGCCGGCTGGGAGACCTGGAGTTCTCGGAGGTCTCGATCCTCCGCCGCCTGCATCGCGGCGGGGAGGGGCAGTACCTCGTCAACCGCGCGCCGGTCCGGAGGACTGATCTCGTCGAGCTGCTCTCCGACGTTGGGCTGGGGAGCGGGATGCATTCGGTCATCGGGCAGGGCCGGGTCGAGGCCGTGCTCGCGAGCAGTCCGACCGAGCGGCGGGCTCTTGTCGAGGAGGCGGCCGGGCTCGGCAAGTTCAAGCGCAGAAGGCACCGGGCGGAGCTCAAGCTCGCGCGTGTGGCGCGCGAGGTCGAGCGGGCGCGCGACGTCGAGGCTGAGGCCCGCAAGCGACTCCGGCCGCTCGCCCTCCAGGCAACCGCGGCCGAGCGGGCAGAAAAGCTTCGCGTCCAGATCGCCGCGGCCGAGGCGAGGGTCGCCGAGCTCGATCTCGCCGAGCTTGCCGACCGCCTTGCGCAGGCGCAGGAGCGAAAGGCCGCCTCCGCGCTCGAGCGCAAGCGCGTCGAAGGGCAGCTCGAATCGCTCCTGCTCGAGCGTGGAGGCGTCGAGGAGGAGCTCGCCGACGCCGCCGGCAAGCGCGAAGCTGCGACGGCCGGTCTCTATCGCCTCCGAAGTGCCGGCGAGCGCGTCGCGCTCCGCACCGAGAGCCTGGGCGATCTCGCAGAGCGGCTGCGCCGCGAGCTCGAGGCGGCGCGAACAGCTCGTCCGCGCGCCGACGTCGAGGACACGCTCGTAGCTGCGCGGCATGCGGCGAGGGAACGAGACCGGCTCACGGAGCAGGCAGCCGCGGCCGCCGAGCGCTTGCGCGCGCTGGAGCGCTCCCTGGCCGAGCGAGAGGGAATCCCGCCGGCCGCGCGCGAGCTGTCGGAACGCGGGCACCGGCTCGCGCTCGACGGTCTCGACGTCGACCCGGGGTACGAGCGCGCGGTTGCCGCCGCACTGGCCTTCCGGGCCTCGGCCGTCACGGCGGCGAGCCCGTCCGAGGCCCTCGGCCTCGTCGAGG
>JACDER010000311.1 GCA_013816275.1 Actinomycetota bacterium
GCCGAGCTCAGGGACACGCTCTCGCCAGTCGATGAGGTCGCGCCAGTGCCCGCCGATCTGCGAGAGGAACACGCCGCCCGTTCTCATACGCAGGATCGGTGGGACGTTCTCGATCAACGGCGTCACCCCGCGCGACGTGCACGCGTCGGCGTAATAGCGCAGGAACTCGTCCACGGCTCGCTCGTCCACCGGGCCTGCGTTCCGGAATTCCTCCGGCGAAAGCGGAACGAAGAGGTGAATCGTCAGCACCGGGCTTCCGATGGCCGCGGCGAAGCGCGCGCTCCGGTCGATCCCGGCTCGCGCCTCGTCGTCGAGGCGATCGACGCGGACGAACGCGCCGCTCGGCCAGCCGACCGGAGCCTCCGCCGTCACGGCGATCCCGAGCCCGGAGGAGACGCGGATCGCCTCCTCGACCGCCTCGTCGCTCGCGACGTGCTTCGCCGCGAGGCAGAGCTCGATCCCGCGCCAGGCGCCGCCGTCGAGACGGTCGGCCAGTTGCTCAGGCTCGGGCGCGGCTTTGAGTAGCGGAACGCAACCAGTCGACATAGGAGGGGATAGCTTCTTCGAGCGGCCGGACGGAAAAATCTACCGGCGGGTCCGCACCGTAGCTCTCGTTCTCGCCCGGGGGGAGCTCGCCGCCCGGCGTCTCGACGGGAACCGAGCTGCCCACGGCGTCGAGCACCAGCTTCGCGGCGCGCAGGAGAGGGGTCGCGACGCCGCTCGCCACCGTCACGGTCTCGTTCCAGCGACCGCCCATCGCGATCTCCTCGAGGGCGGCCACGGCGTCGTCCACATAGACGAAGTCGCGGGCGCGGTTCGGATCGCCCGGGATCACGATCGGCTCGCCGTCAAGTGCCTTCGCGGCGAACCAGGCGATCGCGCCCGTTGCTCCCTCGCGCGCGACCTGCCCGGGGCCGAACACGGAGGTGAACCGGACGACGGTCGCCGGAGCGGGGTGGAGGCCGCAGACGAGCTCACCGAGCCGCTTGGAGAGCGCGTACTCGTCGGGTGGCGGCTCGACTGCAGCGCGGACGGTGGACGGATAGACGAGCCCGGCGCCGTGCTCGGCGCAGGCTTCGAGCAGGTTGAGCGTCGTCCCGGCGTTCTCGCGGACGGCCCGCGCCGGGTCGCGGCGCGCGCCGGCCGGGTCGGGGACGCCTGCGAAGTGGAGAACCGCGTCGCGCCCGGCCACGAGGTCGCGGATGGCCGGGTCGCCGGCGTCGACGCGCTCCGCGTCCAGTCCCCGGGCGAACGATCGCTCGGCTCCGCCCGGCCGGGCAAGGGCGAGCACGTCGTGGCCCCGGTCACGCAGAAGGGTGGTCGCGCGCCAGCCCAGGAACCCGGTCGCGCCGGTGACGAGGAACCTCACAGGTACTCCGCGAGCCGGTGGCGGTACTCGAACGGGGAGGCAAAGGTCCACGCGGGACTCACGGACGGCTCCTCGCCGCGGGCGAGCGCCGCCACTCCCGCGACGGTCGTGGTCTCCGCGACCACGTTCTCGGCTGCGATGCCGGGCCGAGACGGTGACTCGAGCAAGATCCGGGCCGCATCCTCGACGTGGACGACCCCGATCGTCGCGCGGCCCCCGTCGTCCAGCGGGAGCTCCTCGCCGGCCGCGGCCAGGCGCTTGAACTTGTCCACGACGGTCTGCGACTCGGGCCGCGCGTGCTCGACCGGGCTCGGCCCGTAGACAATGCCGAGACGGAGCAGCGAGAGATCGAAGGCGGCCCGCGTCGCGTACAGCTGCAGGCACATCTCGGCATAGACCTTCGAGAGATGCGCGAGGTCCCGCTGCATTCCGTAGGGACGATCCGGCCCGATTTCGCCCTCCAGGCCGTCTCCGTAGACGTGCGCCGAGCTCGCGTACACGAGCGGCACGCCCGCCTCCGCGACGGCTTCGGCCACGTGCCGGGCTCCGGTCACGTTCGTCTCCTCCGTGTAGTCCGGGTCGCGGTCGGCGAGCGGCCGGCTTGCCTGGGCGGCGAGCAGGAAGACCTTTGCGGGCCGTCCCTCCAGCAGCCGCTCGAGGTGCGGCGGACGCCGGATGTCCGCGGTCTCGACCCGCGCGCCACGGGCCTGGAGCCCACTGAGTTGCTCGCGCTTGGTCGCGTGCCAGTTGTCGGCCAGGATCACGTCGTGACCGGCGTCGAGCGCGACCTCGGCCAGCTTCGCGCCGATGTACCCCGCTCCGAGGATCAGGAGCGGGCGGGACTCAGGGCTCATGCCGGCAGGAGCCCTAAATTCGCTTGACGTTGTCTCCGTCCGGAACGACGTTGCGCGTGTCCACGATCAGCTTTGCCTGATCCCAGAGCGGCTGCTCGA
>JACDER010000081.1 GCA_013816275.1 Actinomycetota bacterium
CGGAGGCGGCGGAGGCGGAGGCGGAGGAGGCGGATTGATCACCGCGTTGATCGCGGCCATGACGTCGATTCTGGGGGTGATGCGACCGTTCCGTGAGTCGGTGATCAGCGTCCCGGTCGACTTCAGCGTCGACTCGACCTCAGCTGGGGTTATCGAGGCCCTCGCCTGAAGGAGGTCGGCGGCGGCGGCCGCGGCCATCGGCGAGGCCTGCGAGGTTCCCTTGTAGGTGGACGTCGACGAACCCAGTCCGGTCGAGGTGGTCGCCGCGCCGGGCGCGAGCAGGTCGAGCGCGGTGCTCGAGTTCGAGAAGCAGGTCACCTTGTCGGCCGCCGAAGGGTCGGTGCAGAAGAACTGGTCCGAGCCGTAGGCGCTGTCGTACACCGCGCCCACCGCGACGACTTCGCTGAGACAGGCCGGCAACACCATCGTCGACAGGGCCTGCTGGTTCCCACTCGACGAAAAGATCGTGACCCCCTGGAGACGGAGCGAATGCACGACGGAGGCGAAGTTCATCGCGAACGAACCGACGTTGTCGCACGTCCCCGCATAGAGCGCGTTCGTGCCCAGGCTCATGTTGATCACCTTGACCCCGTACTCCGGGTGGTCGAGGACCCACTGGAGTCCGTTGAGGACCTGCGTCGTAGTGCTGAACGAGCCGTCGGCGGCGAGCACCCTGACAATGACGACCTTCGCCGCCGGAGCGACGCCGATCGGCGCGATCGTGCCGTTTCCGGTCACGATTCCGGCCACGTTTGTTCCGTGCCCGTTGTCGTCGCGGCCGCTGCCCGACCCGCTCTGCTCGCTCAGGCCGTTCGGGCAGCTCCCCGGCGACGCCACGAAGCAGTGCTGCGCGAGCAGCGAGTCCGCGAGGTCGGGGTGGTTGAGCTGCATCCCGGAGTCGAGAATCGCGACCGTGACCCCGTTCCCGGTGTAACCGGCGGCGCGCGCTTGGTCGGCATGGATCAGAGGATCCGCCTGCAAGTCGGCCGCATGCCCGCCGATGTCGAGGTCGATCCGGCGCACCTCGGGATCCGCCGCCAGCCGCCTTAGTCCCTTCACCGTCACCCGCCCTGCCACACCGAGCACCGCATCCCAGTGCGTTGTCGGCCGGAACCCTGTCCCGGCCCGGGCGAGCACGCGGGAGCGTACGGCGCGGACGGTCGAGCGGGTGCTCGCGAGCGTGCGGGGCGCGGCGGCGCGGAAGGCAACGACGACCTGTGCGGAGCCGTGCTGTGCGACCGCGCGCTCCACTCCCGGCCCGACGATCCCCGGATGAGGCTGGTGGGCTGAAAACAGCAGCGACAACGCGGTCACCGCCTTGACTGCAATCACGTCAGACCCCGTTCCTTTCCGTCAGGTCACCCTGAGCGTCGCGCAGATCGTCGCGCTGTCATTTCCGGAGGCATCCTGCGCCGCGACACAGAAGTCGAGCACCTGCGCCTTGGCGGGGACCTTCCAGGTCACGAAATAGCTGCCGTTGCCGATCTCCTCGGGGCCCCACTTCTTCAGCTGCGTCTTGCCACGGAAAACAGCGCCCTGAATGTTCGACTTCCCGCTGTCGTCGGAGACGTCGAAGCGCAGCTTGGCGACCTTGCCTCTCTTTACCGTCGCCGCCTGCGCGCGGACGGCGGGCGCCGTCGTGTCGCTATTCGGCGAGCCCGCAGCCGAAAGGAACTGGTTGCTCGCGGTGTTCCAGTGCGTCTTCAGGTAGCTCCCGGCACCCGGGTTGGTGTTGAAGTAGTCGTCGTGGTTGCAATCGAGGAGCTGCTGGTGCGTAGTCGGGCAGACGTCGCGCATCTCCGTGCCGGGGCCGTCCTCGTAGCACATGACGTCGTACGCGTCATCGCAGTGGCCGTACTGCGTCGCGTTGGGCGCGCCGGCCGTGACCGCACCAAGCGTGTGCGTCAGCTCGTGGGCCTCCGTCGAGCCTCTGGCGAGGTTCGTGTATTCGCCCCAGCAGCCCTCGTCAATCCGCGCAATCATTCCGGGGACGTTCGAGGGCCCGTTGTTGGCGTTCTTCGCGGCGGGGGTCTCGTCGTCGTAGGTCTCCCCGATCCCGCAAATCTCGTTCGCGTCCATCCAGACCAGGTACTTGCGGTCGTACCGCGTGAATCCAAGTCTGACCAGATCCTCGAAGGTGTGATCCGGACTATCCGAGCGGGCTGTGACATCGAGCACGGTAAGGTCGCACCCGGAGGTGACGAAGCGGACGTGGCGGACGCCGCCAGTCTCGGCTGCGCTCCGCGAGTAGGTCTCGTCCACCTGGCTCGCCCAGGTCTTGATCATGGGCGCGATCTGCGCATAGCGGTCGGCTGAGCCCGGAGAATGGGCATAGATCACCTGAACGCGCGCGCCCGACGTTCCGTCGCCGATGCACGGGACCATTGAGAGCGTCGGGGACGCGGCGAAGAGCGCCCGTGTAGGGATGGAGGCGGCGAGCTGGGACAGCGAGCGCCGCTGCCTTACGTCGACGCCCGCCGGACCGGGATCAGGGCCGTGGCTGCAGCGCGCCGGCCCCGGCATGTCGACCTGGTACAGCAGCCCGCAGGGCCCGCCGGCGACATGCTCGAGCCCCTTGAAGACGAGGCCCATCGAGGCGAGTGAGTGCGACTGGGAGCCACCGGCGCGCCCGGGGGAGCCCTGAGCGGCGCCGGCGAGGACGGCGACAGAGGTCAGAACCAGGCAAAGTCCAACGAGGGCGCGCAGACCCCGTAGTTTTGTTCAAGAAGGTGAAACGGTCAAGTAAGTTTTAAGTAAGTTCCGAGCCGTCGAAGATCTTGAGCGGCAATCCCGACAGCTGCTCGCCCGCCTCGTTTCCGATCCGCCACGTCTCCTGCATGTACAGGCACGACCCGTCGCCCGCGATCACATGGGGATGCATCGAGAAGACCATGTTCTCGCGCAGGACGGTCTCGTTCCCCTCTCCCACCCGGGGATGCTCGATCATCGTCATCCCGATCGAATGCCCGGTCACGTGGCCGAGCGCGTAGCCGCGGTCGCGAAACGGCTTCGAGACCGCCATGTGCACGTCGTGCGCGGTCGAGCCCTCCTTCATCACTGCGCGCGCGATCTCGCCGTACTCGACGTAGGCCTCCATCATCTCCGCCGTCACGGGACTCGGCTCCCCGGCCATGATCGGCCGCGAGACCTCGGCCCAGTGCCCGGCCGGCCCCCCGATCTCGAGCGAGTAGAGGAGCAGGTCGTCGGGGCTCACGCGCCGTGTTTCGCTCGGGATCACGAACTCGGGCCGGGCGCCCCCCGGCGGTCCGCTGGCCAGCACCATGTTCATCGCATGGCGACCGGTGCCGAGCTCGACGAACCGGGCCGCCGCCGGCGCCATGATCTGCGCCTCGGTCTTCCCCGGCTCGTAGGCCCGGAGCACCTCCCAGAAGCCTTCCTCGTTGATGCGCACGGCCTCGCGCACCGACTCCATCTCGGCCTCGCTCTTGACCGCCCGGGCGCGGTCGAAGGGCTCGTCGAAGGACACGATCTCGAATGCGCCCTCCGCGAGCGCCCGGTAGTCGCGCACGTTCATGACGTAGTCGAGCCCGTAGACGCCGACGCGCGACGCCCCGCCGACCCGGTCGCGCAGCCAGGCGCCGGGGGTGTCGACGAACACTCTCTCGTCGACCCACGCCGCGTCGTGGAAGCCGACGTAGCGGGCCTCGCTCGGGAAGACGATCGCCGGGTCTCCCTCGAGCGGGACGAGGACATACGCGTAGCGGTGGACGATCTGGAAGCCGGACATGTAGGCCACGGCGCCGTCGAAGCCCGTGTACTCGCTGCCGGAGACGACGAGGGCGTCGACACCCTCCCGCGCCATCTCGTCGCGCACGCGGGCGTAGCGCCCTTCGATATCGCCTCTCACGTCCACGAGTCCTCCAATGCTTTCACGAGCGCCCAGATCGCGCGGTTCAGCGGTGTGGGCACACCCGACTCTTCCCCGTGCCGGACGATCGCGCCGTTCAGGAAGTCGATCTCCGTCTGCCGGTGCGCGAGCACGTCCTGGGTCATGCTCGCCTTGTGGTCGTGGGCGACGCGCGCGGCGTGGTCGACCATCTCCTCGGGGTCGTGGTCGAGCGCGATGCCGAGTGCGGCCGCGACCGCCTTGCACTCGTCGGTGAGCCCGCTGATCAGGCGCCGCGTCGGCTCGAAGTCGCAGATCTCGCCATGCGCCAGGCCGGTCAAGGCGCCCACCGGATTCGTCGCGGCGTTGAAGATCGCCTTCGTCCACTGCGCACCGCGCGCGTCCTCGAGCGCGGCGGTGTTCATCCCGGAGCGAGTCAGCGCCTCCGCGAGCTCCTCGACTTCGTCCATGCGCGCGGGGCTCGGCTCGAAGGGGCCGATCCACGTGTCGCCCGCCGTATCCCACCCGACGTGGCCCGGAGCGATCACATGGCCGGCGGGGAAGGTCGTGCCGCGCATGACCCGGCCCACGTGCTCAGCGACCAGCTCCTCGTTGCCGATTCCGTTCTGAACCGAGCAAACCGCCCCGTCCTCGAAGGCGTGCGCCGTCGCGGCCATCGCCGTGCCGGTGTGCATGCTCTTGACGGCGACGATGCCGAAGTCGCAGGACGGAAGCTTGGCCGCGTCTGTCGTCGCGCGCAACCTTCCGACCAGGTCCCCGACGCCCGAGAGCTTCAGGCCGTGCTCGTTGATCGCCTGGACGTGCTCGGTGTGGAGGTCGTAGGCCCAGACCTCGACGTCGTCGAGCTGGGCGAGATGCGCCGCGAACAGGCTGCCGACCGCGCCACAGCCGATCACTCCGACGCGCATGCCAACTCCTTTGCCCTTACCAGCGCGTAGAGCGCCTCGTGCAGCGGGACGGCGACGTCGTTACGCGCGGCCTCGCGGACCAGCGCTCCGGTGATCAGGTCGATCTCCGTCGGCCGGCCGGCCTCGATGTCCTCCAGCATCGAGGGGACATGGGCGCTGCCGCGCTGCGTAGCGTGGACGTTCATCGCCCAGGGATCATCATGCAGCTCGACGCCGGTCGCGGAGGCGACCCGCTTGCCTTCCTCGACCAGCTCGTGCACGAGATGCCCGAGAGCCGCCGGTCCGTTGCGGTCCGCGAAGTGGGGATCGTGCGGGAGGTGGGTCAGGGCCGAAACCGAGTTGACGGTCGCGTTGAAGATCAGCTTCGACCACTGCGCCGGGCGGAGGTCCTCGAACGGGCGGGCCTTCAGGCCCGAGCGGACGATCAGCTCCGCGGTGCGCTCGACGGTCTTGTAGGGCGTCTCGGCGTAGGGCCCGAGCCAGGTCTCGGTATCGAGGATGTACTCCACCTCGGAATCGCCACGGCGGTTGCCGCTCATGAACGTGACCGCCGAGATCAGCGGCCAGTCCCCGTAGCGGAGGACGACTTCCTCGGCGCCGAGGCCGTTCTGCACGGTCATGACGGTGGCGCCGGGAAGGTGACCTTCGAGCGCAGAGGCCGCCTGGTCGAGGTGGGTCGCCTTCGTGGCGACGATGCAGAGATCCGCATCGTCGAGCTCGGCGGGATTGGTCGTCGCGGCGAGCGTCGCAGTGAAGTCGTGCCGCCCGGAGACGCGCAGGCCCTGCTCCCGCAGCGCGCGGGCATGCTCCTCGCGGCGGGTCAGGACGGTCACGTCGGCGACCTGGGCGAGATGCGCCGCATACAGGCTGCCGATCGCACCCGCGCCGACGACGCAAACGCGGTTCATTCTCGCTCGGCGAGCGCGCGGAACTCGTCGTCCGACACGAGCCCGTGCCGCTCGGCCGCGATGCGCTTCACCTCGGCGAGCAGGGCGCGATATTCCTCCTCTGCGACGTCCAGGCCGAGCTCGTCGCACTTGATCCTGATGCTGTCGACGCCGCTCTTCTTGCCGAGGACGATCCTCCTCTCTGCGCCGACGAGGTCGGCCGCAAACGGCTCGATCGCGGGCGGATCGTGGAACTGGCTCGCGACCGCGCCGCTCTCGCGCGTGAACAGGTTCTCGCCCACGACCGGCTTCCACGGCTCGAGCTCGTAGCCGGAAAGCTCCTGGACGCGGCGCGACACCTCGCGCAGCTTCTCGAGCTCGAGATTCGTCTCGGTGCCGTACAGAGCGGAGAGCGCCAGCGCCACCTCGCCCAGGTTCGCGTTCCCCGCCCTCTCGCCCATCCCGTTGATCGTCCCGTGGACCCAGCTCGCGCCCGCCCGCACGGCGGCAACCGCCCCGGCGGTGGCGAGCCCGAAGTCGTTGTGTCCGTGGAAGTGGAGCGGAACGTCCGGGCCGAGCCAGTCCCGCACGCTCGCCACGAGCTGACCCACGGCCTCCGGCGCGGCGACGCCGATCGTGTCGACGATCACTGCCTCTTGTGCGCCGGCCTGCTGCGCGGTTTTGTAGACCGTCTCGAGGAAGGAGAGGTCGGCGCGCGTTCCGTCCACGCCAAAGAACGCGATCGTCATCCCGTTAGAGACGGCATGCGAGACGGCGTCGTCGATTCTTCGGAGCACCTCTTCGTGGTCGAGCAGGAGCGCGCCCAGCTTGCGCTCGCTCACCGGCGCCTCTATCACCGCAGCTCGCAGGCCGAGCTCGAGCAGCGCGTCGACGTCGGTGCGAAGGGCGCGGGAGAAGCCCCAGACCTCCGCGCTCAGCCCGGCGTCCTGGATCAACTCGACTGCGCGCCAGTCCTCTGCGGAGACACGCGGGAAGCCGGCCTCGATCCGGTCGACGCCGAGGCCGTCGAGGG
>JACDER010000312.1 GCA_013816275.1 Actinomycetota bacterium
GCGCCGCACCGGCTCGGCCCGGACGGCGTTCTCCCAGAGGCGACGGAGCTCGGCCGGCGGCCCCGGCAGCGCGACTGCGACGCATGACCCGGTGTCGAGCACGATCCCGGGCGCGGTCCCGGCGAGTCCGAGCGAGTTGGCGCCGTCGGGGAGCGAGGCCTGCTTGCGAACGCCGGCCGCGAACTCGCCGTAGGGACGTCGCAGCCTCTCCGCGATCCGGCGCGAGATCCCCTCGATCTCCGCCTCCAGACCCTCGTCCAAGACGAGGTTCCGGCCGGCCGCGCGGGCGAGCACCTCGACCGTTCGATCGTCGTGAGTCGGCCCGAGCCCACCCGAGACCACGAGGAGATCGGCCCCCAGCCCCTCCGTGAGCGCCCCCTCGAGCTCCTCCTCCCGGTCGCCGACGATCGTCACGCGGGCCGCCTCGATTCCACGCGCGTGGAGCTCGCGCGCCAGGAACGGGCCGTTCAGATCACTCCGGTCGCCGCGGACGAGCTCGGTGCCGGTGACGACGACCGCAGCGCGGACGCGCGTCAACCGGCGGCGGATGCGAGCTGCAGGCGGCCGCCCGGAGAGGCGAGGAAGATGCGCGGATGGCCGGTCCCCGGAAGTGAGCGCCGCGAGCCGTTCAGACTGACCAGGACGTTCGCCGGCGCGTCGAGACGGAACCAGATGCTCGAGCCGCGAAAGGTCTGGATCTTCCCGGGCTCCAGGGTCCCCGCATAGAGCTGCCGGCCGCCGGCGGAGCCGACGCGGGCTACGACGTAGGAGCCGTACCCGTGCGTGGCCTGGATCTGAATCGACACCGACTTCGGAGTTGGCTTGTGGGG
This sequence comes from Actinomycetota bacterium, assembly GCA_013816275.1. Taxonomy (GTDB): domain Bacteria; phylum Actinomycetota; class Thermoleophilia; order Gaiellales; family Gaiellaceae; genus JACDER01. Next base: position 831 of record JACDER010000312.1, read on the forward strand.
CTTGTGCGAGCCCTTACCGGTGTTCGTGTGCGCCGGGTTCGAAGCCTTCGGCGTGCTGGATCCGCCGCCGAATTTCCACGCTGCGATTACGAGCGCAGTGACGACCGCGATGCCGGCGACCACCGCGAGGACGACCCCGCCGGCCAACCTCCGTTCCTGGTGGGCAGGTTGGCGGACGGCGCGTAACGGGCTCTCCTCCTCGAGGCCGACATACCGCGAGTTGTACTCGTCCACATAGAGCTGGCCGTCGAGGCCGAGGTACTCCGCGTATGTGCGCAGGAAGCCCTTGATGTACGTCTGGGCAGGCAGGATCTCGAACTGCTCGTCCTCGAGCGCACGCAGGTACTTGCTGCGGATCTTGGTCGCGTGCTCGATCTCGGGGAACTCGAGCCCCTGGCGCAGCCGCGCCTCACGCAGGCTGTTGCCGATCTCGAACATGAGGCCCCCAGGTTAGCCGACGTTGTAGCCGAGCGACTTCAGGTCGAGTACCGCATTCGTGAGCGCCCTCTCGGCGGATGCGACCTGCTTCGAGGCCGCGGCGTAGCGCGAGGAGCTCTTCGCCGCTGCGGCAGAGCCCAGCCGGTTGTATGCGCCGGCAGCGCTGGTCAGCGCGGCGGCGATCTTCTTGTTCGCGAGCTGCGCGTACGGTGGCGGCTTCAGTTTCTTGATCGCGCTCGCAGTTACCGTGTACGCCTTCCCGACCAGTTGGGCGGCCTTGGCTTGCACGCCCGGGCTCTTCGCGGTCTTCATCGTCTGGTAACCGGTCGCCCGGGTCTTCCACAGCGCGTTGAGGTCCGCTGAGAGGGACGACGCGTACGAAGCCGAGGGAACGAGGTCGTAGACCTTCCCGCCGGAGATCTTGATCCCACTCGCGGCCTTCTCGCAGTCGAGCAGGGCGCTGACCGAGCCCGTCTTCGAGTAGCAGACGGCCGTCGTCGTAGCGTTCTTTCCCTGCGGGAAGTAGATGAAGGTGTAGAGCGGCTTGCCCGAGGCCGAGAAGCTCACGCCGGATGTGCGCCAGGCCTGCAGGCCGCCGATGTCGACCAGATACGGGCGCTGGTTGTACGACGTCCGGGTCTGCGCGGACTCGTGTCCAATCAAGGTGAGCGGAAGGTTGTACGGGTACGTGAGGTTGGCGGTGCCGAGAACGAGGCCGCTCGACGCGTCCGGAGCCATCGCCTTGGCATCCTGCAACGGCAGATACGGAATCTTGGGAACGGTCTCGAGCTCGTGCCAGCCGGCCGGGATCGCGACGCTCGCGCCTCCCGCCGACAGCGCGCCCTTCGTGTCAGGCGTCGTCTTGGTCGAGCCGCCCGAGTGCCCGACGAAGTAGCCACCGGCCGCGAGAGCGACCACGATCACCGCGGCTACGCCCCAGATCAGTCCGGCCGGAGCCTTCCGCTCCTCGGGCACAGCCGGAGCCGCCGCGGGCTCGGCCGCGGCCGGCGGCGCCGGTGGAGCGGCGGCCGGAGGC
>JACDER010000082.1 GCA_013816275.1 Actinomycetota bacterium
GTTCATGGTCGTCCCCGGCGACGCGGAGACCTTCTCGGAGGGGCTGCGTGTCGCGGTCGAGGTCTTCCACTCGCTGAAGAACGTCCTGCACGAGCGCGGCCTCTCGACCGCAGTCGGGGACGAGGGTGGCTTCGCGCCGGAGCTCGGATCCGCCGAAGAGGCGATCGACGTCGTGCTCGAGGCAGCCGAGCGCGTCGGCCACCGCGAGCGAATCGCAATTGCGATCGATCCAGCCGCGACGGAGCTCTTTCGCGACGGCTCGTACCACTTCGAGCGGGCGGGAACGGTGGTCGACTCCGCGGGGATGATCGACATCTACGCGGAGCTCGCCGACCGCTATCCGGTCGTCTCGATCGAGGACGGGCTGGCCGAGGACGAATGGGATGCCTGGCACTCGCTGACCGAGCGGCTCGGCGACCGGATACAGCTCGTCGGCGACGACGTGTTCGTCACGAATGCCGAGCGCCTCCAGCGGGGGATCGGCGCAGGCGTTGCGAACGCGATCCTGCTCAAGGTCAACCAGGCCGGAACCCTCACGGAGACGCTCGACGTGATCGACCTTGCGCGCGCGAACGGGTATGGGACCGTGGTGTCGCATCGGTCCGGCGAGACCGAGGACACCTCGATCGCCGACCTCGCCGTGGCGACGAATGCGGGACAGATCAAGACAGGCGCGCCGTCACGAACCGACCGCACGGCCAAGTACAACCAGCTGCTGCGAATCGAAGAGGAGCTCGGCCCCGCCGCGGTTTACCCGGGCTGGGACGCGTTTCCGCGGTATCGCCACTCCTGACAGCAGGTCGCGCACCGCGGCCCCTCGGCCGCCCGTTACCCTGAGCGCATGGCGACCGTCCCGCTGCGCCGGACGAAGATCGTGGCCACGATCGGCCCAGCCACGGCGTCGCCCGAGATGGTCGTCGCGCTCGCCCGTGCCGGCATGGACGCGGCGCGCCTCAACTTCTCGCACGGCACCCACGCGGAGCATGCCGAGCGCGCCAGGCTGGTCCGGGCAGCGCAGGAGGAGGTCGGCCGGCCGCTCGCCCTGATCGCAGATCTGCAGGGGCCGAAGCTTCGCGTCGGAGAGCTTGCGAGCCCGCTGATGCTCGCTCGTCATGACGAAGCCGTCGTTGCGTTCGCGCAGGTCGCTCGTGACGGCGAGATCCCGGTCCTTCCCGCGGTGCTCGGCGAGGTTCTCCAGCCCGGGCACGACCTTCTGATCGACGACGGACACGTTCATCTCAAGGTGGAGGAGGTCGAGCACGGGCGCGCACGGTGCAAGGTGCTCGCCGGCGGCCTCGTCAGCTCCAGCAAGGGGGTGAACGTCCCCGGCGTCCCGATCCCGATCCCGTCCCTGACGAAGAAGGACCGCGCGGACCTCGAGCTCGCGCTCGAGCTGGGGATCGACTTCGAGGCCCTGTCTTTCGTGCGCTCGGCGTCGGATGTCCGCGAGATGCGGGCACTCCTGTCGGGGGCAGACCCCGAGGTGCACGTCATCGCGAAGATCGAGAAGGCCGAGGCGGTGGATGCCCTCCCGGAGATCGCGCACGAGGCCGACGCGCTCATGGTCGCCCGGGGCGACCTCGGCGTCGAGATCGGCCCCGCCCTCGTTCCGCTGCTGCAGAAGCGGATCATCCTGACGGCGCTCGACCGCGGGAAGACGGTGATCACCGCGACGCAGATGATGGAGTCGATGGAGCACCGGCCCGAGCCCACGCGGGCTGAGGCGAGCGACGTCGCCAACGCGGTCCTCGACGGCACGTCGGCCCTGATGCTCTCCGGGGAGACCGCGATCGGCGAGTTCCCGCTCGAGGCGGTCGCGTACATGGACCGGATCGCGCGCGCCGTCGAGCCGAGCCTCGGGTACCGCCACCAGATTCCGGAGGCGAGCGACGAGCCGACCGTCGGCAATGCGATGTCGAACGCGGCGTGCGACCTGGCCGAAGCGGTCGCCGCGAAGGCGATCCTCGTTCCCACCTTCACCGGGCGAACGGCGTCGGCGGTCGCGCGACTTCGGCCCACGCGCCCGATCGTGGGGATCACGCACCATCCCCATGCCGTTCAGCAGATGGCGCTCGAGTGGGGCGTGACACCCGTCCTCGTCGACGAGGCCTCGGACGTGGAGGACCTCTGGACGCGGGCTCTCGAGGCGGCGCGCTCGAGCGGGCTCGTCGAGGCGGGCGATCGGGTCGTGATCACGGCGGGCACCGCGGTCAACATCCCCGGATCGACGAATGTCATTAAGGTCGACGTCGCGTAGCTCAGGCTCGCCGTCCTTTCGGAACGCATGGCCGGCCATCTCTGCGGTGGCCGCGCTGGCGGCGCTCTGCGCCCTGGTGCTCGGCTCCGCGCCTGCCTCCGCTCGCCTCGGGCATGATCCGTGCGGGGCCAACCAACGACCCCACGTCACCGAGCACGGCATCCACTGCGGAGGGGTCTTCGAGATTTCAGGACACCGCACGTGGCAGGTTCCCCACGAGGATCGCGCGCCCAGCTGCACAACTCGCATGAGATCGCCGGGTTCCACGGGCTCAACGACGGCGACTGGGACTACTGGGCACTGCACGGGAGCTGGGTCTTTACAACGGGCAGTGGAGAACAGAGACAGGGCCCCGCGGTCAGGCCATCAACGTCCTTCCCTCGTTTCATAATTGGGGACCGGCTCCGTGGGCTGTCCGCATGTTCTTCCGCTGCGTGCATCGTTATTGAGTCTCGAGGTACGTCGACCGATTGCGCCCGCCTCCTCCTCGCCGAGGTCGCCGTCCTCTCGAAACGTGGGCCTCGAGCCCGACCGGCCGAGCGTTCCAGCGGCGTTGCATAGGGCCGGAATCCGCATGGTTGAACCGACTGCGCCCACTCTCTTGCGTCCATATTGTCCCTCGCGCCGTCCGCTTGCCTCCTTTGCCAGCGGCGTCCCAGAGGCCGAGCTACAACGCCTGCCGTGAACACGGGTCTTGCAGGAGCACGCCCCTTCCTCGCGAACCGTGCGGAATGGCGTCGCCGGAGCGTCCTCGTAAACGTCCCTCTCGTTCCACCATCGCGCTGCGCTGGGCGGCGGTCGGGGCGCTGGCGATCGTCGCCTTCCTCTACTACCGCCCGCTGCACAGCTACTTCAGCACGCGCTCGGCCCTCGAGCAGCGGAGCGTGGAGGTCTCACGGCTCCGCGCCGAGCGCAGCGCGCTCACCCGGCGGCTCGCGCGGTCGATGAGTACGGGCGCCCTCGAACGGGAGGCGCGCCGCCTCGGGCTCGTGCGGCCGGGGGAGCGCCTGTTCATCGTCAAGGGAATCAACTCCTGGCTGCGCACGCACGCCTCTACGATCAGGAGCGATGGATGATCGCGCGATCGTCGCCCGGCAGCTCGGCCGCCCTCCGCGGGCCTTCCGGCGGGTAGCCGTCCGCTGTCCCTTCGGGCAGCCCGCCGTCACGGAGCAGTCCCCGTACGACACGGCCGGTGAGCCGTTTCCGACCACGTTCTATCTCACATGCCCGCATCTGGTGGCGGCGGTCTCGCGTCTGGAGGCCGCCGGTGGAGTGGAACGCTGGAGCGCGAGCGCCGACGAGGATCCGCAACTCGCGCGCAGCCTCTTGGAGGCTACGACCGCACAGCGCGCGCTTCGCCTCGAGCTTGCCGCAGGTCGGCAGGGGGCGGACGGCGGCGCCTCGCTCGAGCTCGGGATCGGCGGCTCGCGCACGCCCGAACGCCTGAAGTGCCTCCATGCGCACGCTGCGTTCGCGCTCGCCAATCCGGGCTACACGCTGGGCGAGGAGATCGTGGCCGAGCTCGAGCAGCCGCTCTGGCCCTCCCGTTGCTGCACCGCTCCCTCCTAAGATCACCCCGTGCGAGCCGAGAGCGCCCGTCAGGAGTGGGAGGAGGGCTACCGCCGGATCCAGGGCTCCCGCAGCGACGCGCGTCGCTACCGGGCGCTTCTGACCGACGCCGACCTGGTCCGGGACGAGCTCCGGCGGCGGGTGGGCCAGAGCTTCACGCTGGCGGAGCTGGCGGACGAGTACGTCGACGCGGATCGGTGGATGCGCGAGGTGGTGTCCGACCCGCTCGAGCTCCCGCTGATCGGTGCGGCCGCCTTCCACCTCCATGCCCGAGGGGCTACGGACTACTCGCCGTGAGCACCGAGCCTCAGCGCAGGCCTCGTCCGCCGCGCCGCCGGCGTCTTCGCCGAGGACGGCTCCTCGTCGGGGCCGCGCTGCTGATCGTCGTCTTCCTCCTCGGCATCGCCTTCGGCCAGGCGCTGCACGACAATCCGAAACCCGGCGAGAGCACGACCTTCGTGCGCACCTTCTTCCCGCTCGCTCCGAAGACGACGGTCACGGTCACGACGTCGCAGCATTGAGGTTTAGAACGTCCCCAATCCAGGAATGGGGAGTTTTGTATAGATTCAGGTGCAAACATGAGCGCACGAGACGGACATCCAGGTAGACGTAGTTTCGGGGGCGGCGAGCCGACCGAGTGGCTCACGCTGGGCCAGGCCGCCAAGTACCTCGGGGTTGCGCAGAGCACGATCCGCAAGTGGTCGGACCTCGGCCGCGTGCCGGCGTTCTACACGCCCGGCGGTCACCGGCGCTTCCGGCGGTCCGACCTCGACACGTTCCTCGAGCGCTCCGGGCCTGGCGGCGCGCCGCAGGGCGGGCCGCTCATCCTGATCGTCGACGACGACGATCACGTCCGGGAGTACGTGAAGGCGAACCTCGAGCTCGAGGGCTATTCCGTCCGCGAGGCCGCCAGCGCCGAGGAGGGCCTCGCGGCGCTCGAGCAGGAGCCTCCGGACCTGATCCTGCTCGACGTGATGATGCCGAAGGTCGACGGCTGGGAGATGCTGAGGCGCGTTCAGGAGAAGCACGGCGTCGGAGCGATTCCCGTCGTGATGTTCAGCGGGAAAGTTGACGAGGCATCTGAGGCGGAAGCGAAAGCGCGCGGGGCGAAGGGCTTCATCGGAAAGCCGTTCGACCCGCGGCAGCTGATCGAGTCGACCAAGCAGCTTCTGCCGACCTGATCGGATCAGACAGGCAACTCGAACGATGGGTCGTCCACCATCGGGCGGGGTGGCTCGATCCGGTCTTCGAGGGCCTCAGCTACATCGGGACCTTCGGGCTCGTCTGGCTCGCGATCGCGCTCGTGCTCGCGCTGCTTTGGCGCCGGCCCATGGTGTTCGCGTCGGTGGTCGCCGCGGTGCTCGTCGGCGACCTGACGGCGTTCGGGCTCCGGCACGTCATCGGCCGTCCGCGTCCGTGGCGGCGCTACGCGCTACCCGAGCCGCTCGTGCACGCCCCGAATGACCCGTCTTTTCCTTCAGGCCACACGACGATGGCCTTCGCCGGCGCGACCGTGCTCACGTACTTCCGTCCCCGGCTGGCGCCGGTGTTCTTCCTCCTCGCCGCCGCGATCGGGTTCTCGCGCGTCTATGTCGGCGTCCACTATCCACTCGACGTTCTCGGCGGAGCGGCGCTCGGGTGCCTCGTCGGTCTGCTCGTCATAGTTCTTCTCCGGCTCGCAGCAGCCCGGCGAAGATGACCGCGACCGCGGCGACCAGCGCAATCCAGATTCCGATCCCGCGTCCGTCGGCCGGCAGGAACTTGTCCGGTATCGAGATCAGACGGATGAGCACGAAGATCGTCCCGAGCGCGCCGATCGCGATCACGATGAGGCTCTCGGGGATCGCCGGGGGAAGCTCGATGCCTGCCTCGCGCAGGACCGCGAGCAGGATGATCGCCAGTCCGAGGAAGAACACGAGCTTTCCGAGTGTGCCGGTGTGCCATCCGATTACCCCGATGGTCAGACCTTCGCCCGACCCCGCGTACCAGTCCATGAAGCTCGACAGCATCAGGACGAGGCCCGCGACCCAGGAGATCCGTGCTCCCGCCGTCCAGATACCTCCCGGCGTGCGCGGGTACGGGTCAGGGGGAAGCGGGCGGTAGGCCGGGTCGGGAGCCTCGTAGAACTCGTCAGGCTCCTGCATCAGAGTCCGAACAGCTTCTGAATCTCCTGCCAGGCGAGCGCGCCGATCGCAATCGCGCCGCCGAGCAGCGCGAGGATGACGATGAAGAAGCGGATCCGGGCCTGGCGCCGTGCGCGCTTGTGTGCGACACGCGCTCCACGCCGTGCGCGTTGCTCGAGCAGGGTTCGCTCGATCGATCTCGGGTCGTATGGCGGCGCCTCGTCGGCCGCCGTTTGGCGCCGTGCCGGCTCGGCCATGCAAGAAGTTTAGGCGGTTCCTCCATACTTGGCGGCGATGCGCGAGTCTCCGGACGCGCTCCAGGCCTTGACAGAGGCGATCGGGACCGCCGTGCACGCGGATGCTGCGATCGTGCGCTTTGCGGACGAGCGGAGCGGCCAGCTGATCGCGGGACCCGTATGGGCGAGCTCCAGCGCCCTCTCGGCAGAGCTCGTGGGGTCGCGGCGTCCGTCCGGGGCCGGCGAGGACGGGGCGAGATCGGTCTTGCGCGTTCCGATTCGGCGCGGAGAAGACGTCGTCGGCGAGCTCGAGCTGCTTCGGCACGGCGACTCCTTCGACGACGACGACGCATCGCTGGCGGAGTCGGCGGCAGCACAGGCCGGCCTCGTGCTCGTCGCGGCCGAGCTGGCTGTGCGCGGGGACGGCCCGGAGGGACGGAGGAAGCGCGAGCTGGCACTCGCCGGCGAGGCGCTCGCGATCGCGGCGAGCGGCAACGC
>JACDER010000313.1 GCA_013816275.1 Actinomycetota bacterium
CGGGGATCGCAGTCGTCTACGCCTACCGCTGGCTGATCAGCCCGCTGCTTCCGGCCGGATCCTGCAAGTTTCACCCCAGCTGTTCCGAATATGCGATCGAGGCCATGAAGAAGTACGGCCTCCTACGCGGGTCGGTGAAGGCCTGCCGGCGGCTCCTGCGCTGCCATCCGTGGAGCCACGGGGGAGTTGACTACGCATGAGCGTCTGGGTGATCGCCGGCATCCTCAGCCCGCTCGAGAGCGTCTTCCGCCACATCCTCGACTGGCTGCACTCGACGATCGGACTGCCGTGGGCCTGGTCGATCGTCGCGCTGACAGTGATCGTCCGGATGATCCTCGTCCCGCTGACCGTCAAGCAGATCCACTCGATGCAGAACCTGCAGCGGCATGCGCCGCAGATGAAGGAGATCCAGAAGAAGTACAAGCAGGACAAGCGCAAGCAGCAGGAAGAGCTGATGAAGTTCTACAAGGAGAACTCGATCAACCCCGCGGCGTCGTGCCTGCCCCTCCTCGCCCAGTTCCCGGTCTTCATCGCGCTCTACTTCGTGCTTCGCACGTTCGCGAAGGAAGCGGGACAACCCGGCAGCGCGATCTTCGGCGACGACTTCAACTGGCTCGGGCTGATCGACATCACCAAGCACGCGAGCCACGGGTGGGGGCCGCTCCTGCTCGTCATCTACGCCGGCAGCCAGGTCGCGTCGACGTTCTTCATGTCCGCGACGATGAACAAGGGCCAGCGCTACCTGATGATGGCGCTGCCGCTTGTCTTCATCACCTTCATCATGCGCTTTCCTGCAGGCCTCGTCCTCTACTGGGCGACGACCAACCTGTGGACGGTCGGCCAGGGGATCGTGACCAGGCAGTTGATGCCGAAGACTCCCGCGCCGAATCTCTTCCAGCGCCGCACCTCGAAGCCGGCGCCCGAGGATTCCGGCGACGGGGCGAAACCGCCGAAGCCCGTGGAGCCGGCTCCGGCACCGAAGCCGGCCGTCGCTGCAGCCGCGGGGCCGCGGCCGGTGCGCAAGGTGAAACGCAAGAAGAAGCGCGCGCGCAGGTGACGGAGCTGCAGACCGAAGCGACCGGCGAGACGGTCGGCGAGGCGAAGTGGCAGGCGCTCCGCGAGCTCGAGCGGCTGTTGCCGGGGCTCGACAAATCGCAGGTGCGTTTCCAGGTCGTCTCGGAAGGAGAGCGCGGGCTCCTCGGTGTCGGGTACACGCCCGCGCGGGTGATCGCAAGCGTCGCCGAGCCCGCGACCGAGGTCGCCGAGCCCGCCGCCGACGAGAGCGAGCTCGGGTCGTTCGTCCGGGAGATGCTCGAGCGAATCGGGAGTGAGCTGAGGCTCTCCTCGCACGTCACGATCGTGGAGGACGATGAGTCGGTACTCGCGTCGTTCTCGGGCGCCGACCTCGGGCTGCTGATCGGTCGCCGCGGCGCGACGATCGACGCCGTCCAGTACCTCGTGAACTCAGCCGTCTTCCGCAAGTTCGGCGAGGTCGCAAAGCGGGTCGCGGTCGACGCGGCCCGGTATCGCGAGCGCCGGCAGGCGACGCTCGAGACGCTCGCCGACCAGGTGGCCACACGCGTCCGGAACAGCGGTGAGCGCGAGGAGCTCGAACCGATGAGCGCGCCGGAGCGGAAGATCGTTCACCTCCGGCTCCAGGACGAGCCGGGCGTCGAGACCGAGAGCGAGGGCGAGGAACCGCACCGGTACGTCGTCGTGCTGCCGTCGCGTGACTGACGAGCGGCTTCGCCGCTGGATCTCGTCCCTCCTCGCCAGTCCCGGCCTGACCGCGATCCGCGATCCCGAGGAGGCCTGGCGCGTCCACGTCGAACAGTCGCTCTCAGCGCTGCCTGTCGTCTCCGGGCTCGAAGGCCCGATCGTGGACGTCGGATCGGGCGGCGGCGCGCCTGGGATTGCGCTCGCGTCCGGGCTCCCAGACCGGGACGTGACTCTGCTCGAGGCGAGCGCGCGCAAGGCGGCGTTCCTCGAAGAGGTCTCGGCGGACTTCCAGAACGTCCGCGTCGTCCGGGGCCGGGCCGAAGAGCAGCCGCTGGAGGAGTTCGGCGTCGCGGTCGCAAAGGCGCTCGCGCCGCCTCCGGTGGCGCTCGAGTGGTGCCTGCCGCTCGTGCGGGTCGGAGGAGCCGCTCTCCTGTTCGTCGGCCCGTCGGCGGACGCTGCACAGGTCGCCGCGGTCGCGGAAAGGCTCGGGGGCGGCCTCCCGGAGCCGCATTCGGGGTTCCTCGTCGTGCCCAAGGTGGCACCCACACCGCCCGGGTTTCCCCGGCGGCCGGGCGT
>JACDER010000083.1 GCA_013816275.1 Actinomycetota bacterium
CGCACGAGCACAGGTACTCGCTCGTATCGTCCCCGCCGGCCAGTCCTCTGGCCTCGAGGTCAGCGGTCTTCTCCGCGATTCGCTCGTTGACCTCGCGGAGGACGACCTCGTTCTCGGCGATGTGCTTGGGCGGCTTCCATCGGGCGAAAGTCTACACAGACAACCGGAGATAACCCTTCTAAAACCGCTGACCGTCAGCAAATCTAGATTCGCGCTCCACGAGCGCCTCGCTCACCTTCTCCCCGCCTACAATCGGGCGGTGGGGGTCCTTCGCCTTCCGGCCCTGCTCGGAGAGATTCCGAAGGAGCGCACCCGGCTACTCGACAACCTCGGCCGGATCCGGCGAGAGGTCGGCCCGATCACGCCTGACCTCTCGGACGCGCTCGCCGACGCGATGAACCTCCGCCGCGGCGACGTCCACGAGGTCGCCTCCTTCTACTCGTACCTCCACGTTCCGGTCGAGACGCCGCGGATCTGCACCGGGCCCGTGTGCGACTGCTTCGGCACCCGCGTCGCTACGGGAGAGCTCGAGGTCGCCTGTCTCGGCCACTGCGACCTCGCGCCCGTCCGGCTGGAGGGGGAGGAGGTCGCCGGCGGCGTGACACACAACGCGAACGGGTTCCTGCTCGAGCCGGACGAGCTCCGCGCCGTGCCCGAGCTAGCACCGGAACGCGTGATCGAGGCGCTGCGCGACTCGGGCCTGACCGGAATGGGCGGCGCAGGCTTCCCCGCCTGGCGCAAGTGGGAGGCTGTGCTCGCCGAGCCCGCCCCCCGCGTCGTGATCGTCAACGCCGACGAGGGCGAGCCCGGGACGTTCAAGGACCGGTACCTGATGGAGCTCCGGCCACACCTCGTGCTCGAGGGGCTCGAGCTCGCGATGCGCTTCTGCGAGACGGACCGCGCCTACATCTACCTGCGCGAGGAGTACGCGACCGCCCGCGCGCGGCTTCGGGCTGCGATCGCCGAGCGTGGGCTCGCGGTCGAGATCGTCGTCGGTGCGGGTTCGTACGTTTGCGGTGAGGAAAGCGCGATGCTCGAGTCGATGGAGGGGCGGCGAGGTATGCCGCGGCTCCGTCCTCCCTACCCCGCCCAGGCCGGCTACCTCGGCCGCCCCACGCTCATCTCGAATGTCGAGACACTCGCTCTGGCCGCCCGGATCGTCCGCGGGAAGTGGACGCCCGCGCGCCTGTGGTCGGTCTCTGGCGCCGTCGCGCGGCCCGGCTGCTACGAGGCGCCGCTCGACGTCACCTCACGGCAGCTGATCGACGACTTTGCCGGTGGCGCAACCGACGAGATCGGCGCCGTCGTTCCGGGCGGCGCCGCGAGCGGGATCCTCCCGCCGGCCGCGCTCGACGCCCCGCTGACGCGTGAGCACCTCCTCGAATGGGGCTGCGGGCCTGGGTCGGCGGGTTTCCAGGTCTTCCCGGCGACCTACCCCATCCAGCGGCTGCTCGCCGAGACGATGCGATTCTTCGCCGAGGAGTCGTGCCAGAAGTGCACTCCCTGCCGGATCGGCAACCGCGCACTTCATCATCTGTTCGAAGGAGAGCTGACGATGACTCGGGAGACGATGGACGAATGGCTGGAGGCGCTCGAGGAGACCTCGATCTGCGGCCTGGGACAGGCATCCCCGATTCCCGTCCGGGCGGCCCTGCGGCACTTCCCCCAGGAGCTGGCATGGTCGAGTTAACGGTCGACGGCCGAACGATCCAGGCGACCGAGGGCGAGCTCCTCGTCCACGTGCTCGCGCGAAACGGCGTGTTCGTGCCGACCCTTTGCCACGACGCGAAGCTCGACCCGTACGGCGGCTGCCGCGTCTGCGTGGTCGAGGTCGAGGGCGCGCCGCGGCCGGTACCGGCATGCGCGACCCGCGCGGCGCAGGGGATGGCGATCTCCACGAACGGCCGCGCAGAAAAGCTCCGGCGGACGCTGACCGAGATGCTGCTCACGGAGCACCTGAACGCGAATCCCGGCGGCCGCCCGAACGAGCTCGTGGGCCTGGCCGAGGAGCTCGGTGCAGAGGCCCCCTTCATCCTCCCGGACGCGAAGCGGGAGCCCTACGAAGACCGGAACCGGCTGATGGGGTACGACCCCGACGCCTGCATCCTCTGCAACCGCTGCGTCCGCTACACGCAGGAGGTGATGCAGTGCTCCGCGCTCTCGCTCGAGGGTCGCGGCCCCGAGGCGCGCATCGTCCCGACCTGGGACCGCTCGTGGCTCGACACCGAGTGCGAGCTCTGCGGCGGGTGCCTGTCCGTCTGCCCGACCGGCGCGATCTACGAGAAGTTCGAGGAGGGCTTCCCGGCCAACCGTGAGGTGCAGCTGGACAAGGTCAAGACGACCTGCACCTTCTGCGGTGTCGGCTGCCAGATCGACCTCAACGTCGACCGCGAGACGAACCGGATCGTGAAGGTCACGTCCGACCCCAGCTACCTCCCGAACGAGGGAGACCTCTGCGTCAAGGGCCGCTTCGCCTTCAATTTCGTCCACCATCCCGACCGCCTGACCGAGCCGCTCGTCCGCGGCGAGGACGGCGAGCTGCACGAGACGAGCTGGGAGCACGCGCTCGCCGTCGCGGCCAAGGGCCTCGAGGAGGTGAGAGACCGGCACGGCCCGCAGTCGATCGGCTTCCTCGCCTCGGCGCGGCTGACGATGGAGGAGAACTTCCTCATCCAGAAGCTGGCCCGAGCGGTAATCGGCACGAACTCGGTCCACTCCTGCGAGGCCACCTGACACGCTCCCACTCTTTACGGCCTGGTCAGGTCGTTGGGCAGAGGAGCTAGCACCAACTCGATCCCGGAGATCGACGACGATCGCTTCCTGCTTGTGATCGGCTCGAACACGACGGAGGCGCACCCGGTGCTGGCGCTGCGCATGAAAAAGGCGGTCCGAAACGGCGCGACGCTCGTCGTCGCCGACCCGCGCAAGATCTGGCTGACCAAGATCGCGAAGCGCCACCTGCAGCTCCGGCCCGGCACGGACGTCTGGCTGCTGAACGCGATCATGCACGTAATCCTCGAGGAGGGCCTCCAGGACGAGGAGTACATCCGCGCGCATACGGAGGATTTCGAGGCCGTGCGAGAGATCGTCAAGCGGTACCCCCCTGAGCAAGCGGAGCGGATGACCGGAGTCCCCGCCGAGGACATCCGCGCGACCGCCCGCGAGTACGCGGCCGAGAAGTACGCCGCCGTCTTCTACACGCTCGGGATCACCGAGCACGCCTGCGCGGTCGACAACGTCTGGTCGCTCTCCAATCTCGTCCTCATGACCGGCCACCTGGGCTACGAGTCGACCGGGCTGAACGCGCTGCGCGGCCAGAACAACGTCCAGGGCCTGAACGACGCGGGCGCGAATCCGTCCTACCTCCCCGGGTATCAGTCGCTCACCGACCCTGAGGTCGTGCTGAAGTTCGAAGAGAGGTGGGGCGCCAAGGTCCCGCAGACGCCGGGCTACCGGCTCGACCAGATGATCTCCGGCCTCCACGACGGCCGGATCAAGGGTCTGTACCTGGTCGGCGAGAACCCCGCCCACACCGAGCCGAACGCCCACCACGTCGAGGAGGGGCTCGAGCGGGTGGAGTTCATGGTCGCGCAGGACCTGTTCCTGAACGAGACGACGCGAGACCACGCCGACGTCGTCTTCCCCGCCTCCAGCTTCGCCGAGAAGGAGGGCACGTTCACGAACACCGAGCGGCGGGTCAACCGGGTCCGCAAGGCGCTCGACTCTCCCGGCAGCGCGCGCGAGGACTGGCGGATCGTCGTCGACTTCGCGAACGCGCTCGGCGCAGGCTGGTGGTACGAGACGGCGGAGGACATCTGGAACGAGTTCGCCGACCTGTCGCCCAACTGGTCCGGGATCCGGTACGACCGGCTCGAGGAGGTCGGCCTCCAGTGGCCCTGCACGGACCTGGACCACCCCGGCTCCCGCTTCCTCCACGCCCCCCGGCCGGACCGCGCGGGCGGAAGGGCCAAGTTCTTCCCGGTCGAGTATCAGCCTCCGATCGAGCAGCCCGACTCGGAGTTCCCCTTCGTCCTGTCGACGGGCCGGACGCTCTACCACTACAACTCGGCCGGGATGACGATGCGGGAGCCCGGCGTGACCGACAAGCAGGTGGAACCGTTCTTCGAGATCTCGGCGGAGGACGCGTCCAATCTGGGGCTGGAAGAAGGCGATCTCGCACGCCTCGTCTCGCGGCGCGGAGAGCTCGAGGCCGAGGCTCGCATCACCGAGCGCGTCTACCCCGGCCTGGTCTGGATGGCGCTTCACTTCGCCCAGGCCAAGGTGAACTGGCTCACGCATGACGTCGGCGACCCGCTGATCGGAACGCCCGAGTACAAGGTCTCGGCCGTGCGCATCGAGCGTGCTTGAGACGCTCGAGCCTCGCGGCCGGTTCGGGCGGCCGTATCTGTACGAGCCGGAGTGCGAGTCCACCCAGCTGCTGATCGGAGCGAACCCGGAGGAGGGCACGGTCGCCGTCTGCGACTTCCAGTCGGCCGGGAGAGGTCGTCTCGGGCGGACGTGGGAGGCGCCGGCCGGAACCGCGATTCACTGTTCGGTCGCGCTCGCCCCCCCTGCCGGCCGCGCCCCGCAGGAGCTCACACTCGTGGGGGCCCTGGCCGCGGCCGACGCAGTCGAGGTCGCCACAGACCTGTTCGTCCAGGTCAAGTGGCCGAACGACGTCATGCTGAACCGGCGCAAGGTCGCCGGCGTGCTCGGCGAGCTCCGAGGAGGAACGGTGGTGCTCGGGATCGGCATCAACGTCAACCAGACACGTGAGCAGCTCCCGCCCGACGCGCGCCGGCCGGCCGGCTCGCTCCGGACGCTGACGGGAACCGAGCATGATCGAGCCCAGGTGCTCTCCACCCTGCTCTGGCGGCTCGAACACCATTACGACGAGTGGCGAGAGGGCGGGCTCGCCGCCCTGTACCCGGACATTGGCGCACGAGACTTCCTCCGGGGGCGGCGTGTGACCGTCGACGGGGTCAGCGGGACGGTGATCGGCATCGACCGCGCCGGCCGGCTCGAGCTCGACACGGGCGGCGAGCGCCGGCTCGTGGAAAGCGGCGAGATCTCCTACTCGTAACGAGCCGACGCAGCCGCCGTCGCGACGTCTTTCGGGTAGGTACGCAGCGCCTTGAACAGCAAGTAAGCGCTCGCGAGCAGCGGGACGAGCATGATCGCGAACGTCCATTGCAGGCCCGACCGCCCGCCGCCGAAGACGTGATCCGAGACGGCCCCGAACAGGAGCGGGGCGAGCGCCTGGGCGATTCCGCGCAAGAACGTGCGAACCGCCTCGGCGCGGCCCCAGAGGAACGGGGGCATGATGTCGAGCCTCGCCGCATCGAGGGCCGGCGCCTGGGCCGAGAGGAAGAGGACCGCGAAGATCAGATAGGGCACGGCGCTGAACACGCTGCGCGTGAAGATCGCCGGCGCGAAGATCACCACGGTCAGCGTCGCCGCGACGGCGGCGGTGATGACCCGGCCGTTCAGCATTCCCCGGCGTAGGAGCCGGTCGCCGACGGCGCCGCCGAGGAGGACGCCTCCGATGGCGCCCGTTCCGATCACGAGCAGGAGGAGGTTGGCGAGCGCCTGGTTGATCCCGTACTGCTCCTTGGCGAACTGCGATCCGAAGGTCTGGACACCGGCGAGGAAGTAGTAGGCGCACGCGCTCGCTGCAATCAGGATCACGTTCGTGCGCACGGCGAGCACGTGGCGGACGGCGGCAAAGATGTTCATCCGCCGCTCGTGGCGCTCGAGGATGAGGTCGGGGTCGGGGCTGATCCCGTGTTCCTCGGCGATCCGCTGGGCATCTGTTCTCCGCGGCTCGCCGTCTGCCGCCTGCGCCTCTCTCTGCGGGCCGCGCGTCCCCGGCTCCGCGGCGAGCGTTCCCGCTCCCCCGCGCTCCGGCTCGGGCAGACGGAAAGCGAACCACGCGAGCGCGAACGCGGGCAGCGCGAGGATGACGAACGCGGCCCGCCAGGAAAGCTGGGCGATGTCGCCGGTGACCGCGAAGCCGAAGCCGGCCCCGAACAGCTCGCCGGCAAGGATGAAGCCGTAGATCCGCCCTCTCTCCGACGGCGCGAAGTAATCGCCGACGAGCGAGGCCACGAGCGGCCCTGCCGCCGCCGTCACGGCGCCGAGGAAGAGGCGCGCGATCAGGAGCTCGCCGAAGTCGCCGACCATCGCGCTCCAGAGCATCGCCACGCCCCAGAGCACGATCACGGCAGCGAGCGTCCACGTCCGCCTGACGCGGTCGGCGAGCACGCCGAACGGGAGGGTCGCAAGCGCGGCGACCAGCGAGGTCACCGCGACGAGGAGGCCGATGTCGGTGTTCGAGATGTGCAGCCCGCTACGTAGCTCGGTCGCGGAGGCGCCCACCGTGGTCGCGTCGGCCGCGCTCAGCCCGAGCACGCAGGCGAGGACGATGACCACGCGCGCGCGCTGCCCTCCTCCCAGCTGGTGGGAGAGGTGGCGGGCGGTGAACCGCGCGGCGCCTCGCGCTGCGCGGCCGAACGGCGAGGGGGCGCTTTGAGCCTCGGTCACTGCCGTATTAAGAGCATCCGGCGCCGGTCAGGCGACGAGCTCGCTCGGCGGGGCATCCCGCCGCGCCATCGCCTCCCATTTCGACCCGCGAACGAGCTGCCAGAAGCCTTGGAGCCGCCAGACG
>JACDER010000314.1 GCA_013816275.1 Actinomycetota bacterium
GAGCGCATCCGGCAGATCGAGAACAACACGCTCAAGAAGCTCGAGACGCTCCCCGAGGCCCAGGGCCTCAGGAACTCCGCCTGACCCGGCAAGAGCAGAAGGCCGAGGTCTTCCGCGGCCTGCACGAGGGCGAGCCGTTCGTGATCCCGAACCCGTGGGACGCCGGTTCGGCGCGCGTCTTCGCGGCGCTCGGGTTCAAGGCGCTCGCCACCACCAGTTCGGGGTTCGCGTACACGCTCGGGCGGCTCGACGGAGACGTCACGCTGGACGAGGTGGCCGAGCACACGGCGGCGCTCGACCGGGCGACGGACCTTCCCGTCTCGGTCGACCTCGAGAACGGGTACGGCGACGAGCCCGACGACGCCGCACGGGCCGTGACCCGGGCCGCGGAGGCCGGCGCGGTCGGAGGCTCGATCGAGGACTACGACGGGACGAGCCGGCTCTACGAATTCGACCACGCAGTCGAGCGCATCGCAGCCGCGGCCGAGGCGGCCGGGGCAGTTCCGTTTCCGTTCATGCTCACCGCGAGGGCGGAGAACCACATCCGCGGACACCCTGACCTCGACGACACGATCACCCGGCTGCGGGCCTTCGAGGCCGCCGGCGCCGACGTGCTCTATGCGCCGGGTCTGGAGACGCCGGAGGAGATTCGCGCGGTGTGCGAGTCCGTGACGAAGCCCGTCAACGTCCTCGCGCGGCCGCAGCTCACGGTCGACGAGATCGCGGACGCGGGAGCCCGGCGGATCAGCGTCGGCGGAAGCCTGACCTGGACCTCGGTGGCCGCGCTCGCATCTGCCGCGGAGGCGATCCGCGATCGCGGCGATTTCTCGGTGCTCAGCCCGTCGCCTCCGCTGAAGACGTGGTTTGCCTGACGCTCTCCAGGTCCTCGTAGTCGGTCAGATCGAGCCTGAGCGGGGTCATGGCGGCGAGGAGTCCGGGCTGGTCGTGCTCTCGACCGGACGCCTATTGGTCGAGCTGCTGCTCCGCTGCTAAGAGGTTCTAGTCGGCCGGTTTGAGCCGGTCCTGCTCGTCCGCCCGCTCGTACGGCACGAACAGCCGGCAATGCGGGCACTTGAAGCCCTCGTACCGGAGCGCGTCCCCTGCCATCAGCTCCGCTTCGAAGGTCTTCCCGCAATGAGGGCAGCTGACCTCGAAGCTCAAGTCCTTCTCCTCCACCCGGCTACTTCTCCGCCCGCCGGCGAAGCGCTTCGGCGACCTTTGCCCGCGCCTCGTCCAGCTGGAACGGCTTGATCATGAAGCCGGCGATGCCGAAGTCGACCGCGGCGGCCGCCAGTCGTGCATCCTCGATCCCGCTCATCATCACGATGGGCGTGTCGGAGCCGCGGCTCCGCATCGAGCGCACGAGATCGAATCCCGACTCGCCCGGCATGTCTACATCGCATACCACCAGGTCGAAATCGTCTTTCTCCAGATGGCCCCGAGCCTCCGGGACGCTCCCGGCAACGGTCGCGGAGTGGCCTTCTCGTTCGAGAACGCTGGAGAGGAGCTGCTGGATGAGCCGCTCGTCGTCGACGATCAGGACTCGAGCCACGGGTCGTCACAATAGTGTCCGCCGATGCGCCTTGCCCTGATGTCCGACCAGCACGGGAACGACATCGCGTTCCGAGCGGCCATGGAGGACATCTAGCGAATCGGTTCCGACCGGATCGTCTGCCTCGGGGACGTCGCGCAAGGAGGCGCCTAGCCCGCGCAGACTCTCGACCGGCTGGCGGAGCTCGGAGCGGAGACGATCCTCGGGAACGCTGACGCCTTCCTTCTCGGGGAGGAAGTGGGCGCTCGACGCAGACCTCCTCGCCGGTGGCCACACCCATAAGCAGTGGACGCGTCGGATCGGCCGCGCACTGATCGTCAACCCCGGGAGCGTCGGCCTCGCGTACGACCATCACCAGCCCGAGGACGACTTCAAGTTCGACCCGGTGGCCGAGTACGCACTCGTCTCGCTTGCGCCGTCCGGGCCGGCGGTGGAGTTCCGGCGAGTGCCCTATTCCGTCGACGAGCTCCGGGACGCCGTGCTCGCGAGCGGCCGGCCGAACGCCGAGCGGCATATAGCTATGTACCGCTAGACGCGGCAGTCGCCGCAGGCCCCGCGCAGCACCACGTCGTGCTGTCCGAGGGCGTAGCCGTGCGAGCCGGCGACCTCGGAGATCGCCCGCTCGAGCGCAGGGTCGTCGAACGTGTCGACCTTGCCACAGCTCCTGCAGACGAGGTGATGGTGGTGCTCACCGTCAGGGTGCGCCGGCTCGAAGCGCGTGAGCCCTTCGCCCAGGTC
>JACDER010000084.1 GCA_013816275.1 Actinomycetota bacterium
CCGCAACCCACCGCACGACCCGTTAGGATCTCCAGCCGGCCCGCTAAGACCACCCGAGGCACATGTTCAGATACCTGATCAGAAGACTTCTCTGGGCAGTACTTCTCTTCATCGTGATCACGTTCGTCACGTTCGTGATCTTCTTCATGGCGCCGAACAACCCGGCCCGTGGCCGCTGCGGAGGGGACAACGCGAAGGCGGCGTGTCTCAAGCTAGCAACCGAGGCGCTCGGCCTCGACAAGCCGGTGCCGGTGCAGTACCTCAAGTTTCTGAAGACGATCGTCGTCGACCGCTCGCTCGGGAAGTCGTACTACACGGGCCAGAACGTGAACGACGCGATCGCCCAGGCGGCTCCGGTGACGGCGTCGCTCGTGTTCGGCGGCGCCGTTCTCTGGATGATCATCGGGCTCGGCGTCGGCATCTTCTCCGCGCTCAAGCCGCGCTCGCTGTTAGACCGGGTCGCCATGATCTTCGTCCTGATCGGCGTGTCTGCGCACCCGGTCTGGATCGGCCTGATCTTCTCCTACTTCTTCGGCTTCAAGTGGGGGATCACCCCGATCGCGAACTACGCGAACTTCTTCGGAGCCCCGTCTGACTCGGGGCTGCCCGGCGGGCCCTGGCAGTGGTTCTACCACCTGATCCTGCCGTGGTGCACCTTCGCGATCCTGTTCGCCGCCCTCTACGTGCGCATGATCAGGGCAAACGTGATGGAGACCCTGAACGAGGACTACGTGCGGACCGCGCGCGCGAAAGGCGCGCCCGAGCGCCGGGTCCTGACCCGGCACGTGCTCCGGAACGCGCTGCTCCCGGTCGTGACGATGCTCGGCATGGACATCGGGCTCGCGCTCGGCGGTGCGATCTTCACCGAGACCGTCTACCAGCTTCCGGGACTGGGGCGCACCGCAATCCTGGCCATCAACGTGAACGACCTCGCGATCGTGCAGGGCGTGATCGTCTTCTCGACGTTAGCCATCATCTTCTTCAACCTCGTGGTCGACCTCTTGTATGCGTGGATCGACCCGCGCATCCGGCTCACTTAGGTTAAGTTTCGCACCTTGGCGCTCCTAGAAGTCAAGGATCTTCGGACCCAATTCCACACCGACGACGGTGCCGTCAAGGCCGTGGACGGCGTGAACTTCACCGTCGAGAAGGGACAGACTCTCGGCATCGTCGGCGAGTCGGGCTGCGGCAAGAGCGTGACCAACCTGACGA
The DNA here is from genome assembly GCA_013816275.1 of Actinomycetota bacterium. Taxonomy (GTDB): domain Bacteria; phylum Actinomycetota; class Thermoleophilia; order Gaiellales; family Gaiellaceae; genus JACDER01. The sequence continues at coordinate 1,213 of JACDER010000084.1, forward strand.
TCATGGGTCTCAATCCGAAGCGCAACACCGTCTCGAGCGGGCAGGCGCTCTGGAAGGGCGAGGATCTCCTGACCGCGAAGGCGGGGCGACTGCGCGACATCAGGGGGAACGAGATCTCGATGATCTTCCAGGATCCGATGACCTCGCTCAACCCCGTTCTCACGATCGGGAAGCAGCTCGTCGAGGCGATTCAAATCCACCGTGACGTCTCCAAGCGGGTGGCCCGCGCGCGCGCTCTCGACCTGCTGAAGGCGGTCGGAATCCCTCGCGCCGAGCAGCGGATCGACGACTACCCGCACCAGTTCTCGGGCGGCATGCGCCAGCGCGTGATGATCGCAATGGCGCTGATCAACGATCCCGACCTGCTGATCGCCGACGAGCCCACCACCGCGCTCGACGTGACCACGCAGGCGCAGATCCTCTCGCTGATGAAGCGGCTCCAGGAGGACTTCGGCAGCGCGATCATCATGGTCACGCACGATCTGGGCGTGATCGCCGAGATCGCCGACGACGTTGTGGTCATGTACGCGGCCAAGATCGTGGAGCACGCGAACGTCTTCGACCTGTTCAACCGTCCGCAACATCCGTACACGTGGGGCCTCATGGGGTCGCTGCCGCGCCTCGACGCGGACGTCGAGCGCCTGACCCAGATCCCGGGTCAGCCGCCCTCCCTCCTGCGGCCGCCGACGGGCTGCCGCTTCCATCCACGCTGCCCCTACGTGATGGAGGTGTGCAAGACGAAGGAGCCGGCGCTCCTGCCGACCGCGCGCGACCCGAACCATCTCCAGGCGTGCCATCTCGACGAAGAGACCAAGGACCGCGAGGCGGCCAAGCTGGCCGAGATGGCGGCGTCGTAATGGCCCAGGCTGCGGCGATCGAGGCGACCCCGGCTCCCATGACCGGCGACGAGCTGCTCGTCGTCGAGGACGTCAAGAAGTACTTTCCGGTCACCCGAGGGATCATCTTCCAGAAGGAGATCGCGTCGGTGAAGGCCGTCGACGGCGTCTCCTTCGGCATCAAGCCAGGCGAGACGCTGGGCATCGTCGGCGAGTCTGGCTGCGGGAAGTCCACGCTCGCGCGTTGCATCATCAGGCTTCTCGATACAACGGGGGGGGCGGTCTGGTTCGAAGGCCGCGACATCACCAAGCTCTCGCGCACCGCCATGCGGCCGATCCGGCGCGAAATGACGATGATCTTCCAGGATCCATACGCGTCGCTCAATCCCCGCAAGCGCGTCGGCTTCATCATCGCCGAGCCGCTCGAGGTGCACCGGCTGGGCACCGACAAGGAGGTCAAGACGCGCGTCCAGGAGCTCCTCGAGGTCGTCGGCCTCAACCCCGAGCACTACAACCGCTTTCCCCATGAGTTCTCGGGTGGCCAGCGGCAGCGCATCGGCGTCGCACGCGCGCTTGCGGTCAACCCCAAGCTGATCGTCTGCGACGAGCCCGTCTCGGCGCTCGACGTCTCGGTCCAGGCGCAGATCCTCAACCTGCTCAAGGACCTCCAGGACGACTTCGGGCTCACCTACGTCTTCATCGCGCACGACCTGAACGTCGTGCGCCACATCTCGGACCGCGTCATGGTCATGTATCTGGGCAAGGTCGCCGAGGTTGCGCCGCGGAACGTCCTTTACCAGGAGCCGAAGCATCCGTACACGGGAGCGCTGCTCTCAGCGGTGCCGATCGCGAACCCGGAGCTCGGCCGCGCGCGCGAGGCGATCGTGCTCGAGGGCGACGTCCCAAGCCCGGTCAACCCACCGAGCGGGTGTCGCTTCCATCCACGGTGCCCGCGCTTCCAGGAGGGCCATTGCGATGTGGAGGACCCACCGCTCTATCCGTTCGGAAGCGGGCACTCTGCAGCTTGCCACTATCCGCTCGAACGGTGGCCGATGAACGCGGACGAGATGAGCAGGCCGTCCTCGAGCGCCGCCGGGCGGACCGACGGCACCTAGAGCCTCGCGCGATATGTGGCTCGCGGCGCTCCGCCGGCTCACGTTTCTCATCCTCGGAGCCTGCGCGATCACAGCCGCGGTGTCGGTGATGGTCGGCGCCCTGCTCGGATCGTCGATCGAACGGTCGCTGACGCTCGGGTTCTACCTGATCGGCTGTTTCCTGATCCTCGCCGGGTTCTTCGTCGGAAACCGGGGGCCTACCCGGATAAAGGGAGAGGGCGACGGCATGGGGGGACTGTTCGTGTTCTTCGGGGAGAGGCGGATCCGCTGGGCGACGCTCCGTGAGCAGAACGAATCGATCAACAACTCGGCCGTCTTCGTCACGCTGGGATTCATCCTCATAGCCGTCGGATTTGCGTTCGATGCAAAGCATTCGTTTACTTAAGGCTCTGTTCGTGAACGTCGCTAACTCCTTCCGCTCTCCGGCGTCAAAGCTAATGTGAGACCAGTGCCGTCACACTGTGAGCGCGCCCGCCAATGGGTGTCCGCCGAGCTCGACGGGAGACTGTCGGAGTTCGAGCACGCTCTGCTCGGCGCGCACCTCGCAGACTGCGGCTCGTGCCGCGGCTTCCGTACATCGCTTCTGCGCTTCACAGAGGAGCTTCGTTCGGCTCCGCCCGAGCGGCTCGAGCGGCCGGTCGAGGTCACGCACGCCCGCCGGAGAATTTCCTTCCGGATCGCTCCGGCCGTCGCCGCGCTCGCGGTGACCGCGGTCGGCCTCGGGAGCATCCTCGCGTCCTCGAACGTCCGGACGGGCTCGGCGGTCAGCCAGTCGCCAGAATCCTCGAGCGCGCCACGGCTGTCGCCCACGAACGGCCCCGTGAACCTCAGCTCGCTGAGCGGCCTGCGCCGCGACCGGGTGTTGGCAGCAGCCACCACAGTCGATACGAAGCAGATCCAGCGGCCGTCCAGCGGCGGCACCGTCCTCCGCTAGCACCTCCGACGCGTAACGGCGCGGCTCCGGGCGGTACTGTTCGATGATGGTTCTCGCCTCTCCTGTCACCTCGTACGTCTGAAGCCTCGACCATGCCGCCCGGGTGGCGGTGAGCGATACAGCCGCTCTGATCGAGCCGAAACACAGGCGTCCATTCGATAAACTCAAGGCACTGGGTCGGCTGTTCGGTCGCCGACACACCCTCTCGAAACCACTACCCCAGGAGACGCATGGCTGACCAGCAGAGCACAAACGGCGGCGCCCGGAACGTCGGCCGGATCATCGAGATCCAGGGGGTCGTGGTCGACGTCGTGTTCACGGACGAGCTGCCCGAGATCAACACGGCGCTGCGAATCATCGTCCCGGAGCGAGAGGGGCGGCCCGCGATCGAGGTGGTGGCTGAAGTCCAGCAGCACCTCGGCGACGACCGCGTCCGCGCCGTGGCGATGGACTCGACGGACGGCATCCCGCGCGGCGTCGACGTGATCGACACCGGTGGGCCGATCAGCGTGCCCGTCGGAAAGGGCACGCTCGGACGGATCTTCAACGTCCTCGGCGACCCCATCGATCGGGTCGACACGGAGGTCGAGGCCGACGAGCGCTGGTCGATCCATCGCGAACCGCCGGCGTTCGACCAGCTCAGCCCGACGACCGAGATCTTCGAGACCGGTCTCAAGGTCGTCGACCTGATCGCGCCGTATGTCCGCGGCGGCAAGGTCGGCCTGTTCGGCGGCGCCGGCGTCGGCAAGACCGTGCTCATCCAGGAGCTGATCCACAACGTCGCCATGGAGCACGGCGGCGTCTCTGTCTTCTGCGGGGTGGGGGAGCGCACGCGCGAGGGCAACGACATGTGGCTCGAGATGAAGGACGCGGGTGTGCTGGACAAGACCGCGCTCGTCTACGGCCAGATGAACGAGCCGCCGGGGGCACGCCTTCGGGTCGGCCTGTCCGGCCTGACCATGGCGGAGTACTTCCGCGACGAGGGCCAGGACGTCCTCCTCTTCATCGACAACATCTTCCGTTTCGTCCAGGCAGGCTCCGAGGTCTCGGCGCTGCTCGGCCGGATGCCGAGTGCCGTCGGCTACCAGCCGACGCTCGCGACCGAGATGGGGCAGCTCCAGGAGCGCATCACATCGACCCGGACGGGCTCGGTCACGTCGGTGCAGGCGATCTACGTTCCCGCCGACGACCTCACCGACCCGGCGCCGGCGAACACGTTCGCGCACCTCGACGCGACGACCGTGCTCGACCGGGCGATCGTCGAGATGGGGATCTACCCGGCCGTAGACCCGCTCAACTCGTTCTCGCGCGCGCTTCAGCCCGGAATCGTCTCTGACGAGCACTACGACATCGCGACCCGCGTGCAGGAGGTCCTCCAGCGCTACAAGGATCTCCAGGACATCATCGCGATCCTCGGGATCGACGAGCTCTCGGACGAGGACAAGCTGACGGTCGCGCGCGCGCGCCGCATCCAGCGGTTCCTCTCGCAGCCGAACTTCGTGGCCGAGCAGTTCACCGGCCAGGAGGGCCGCTTCGTCAAGCTCGAGGACACGATCAAGGGCTTCCGCGAGATCATCGAGGGCAAGCACGACGATCTGCCCGAGCAGGCCTTCTACATGGTCGGGACGATCGAGGAAGCGGTCGAGAAGGCGCGGCAGCTGCAGGGCGACGGGGAACCGGAGAAGAAGGCGGAGGAGGACGAGCCGCCCGACGAGCAGCTCCCCGAGGACGCCCGCGAGCCCGAGCCCGCAGCCGTCTAGCGTCCGATGGCGGATCGCCGCACGTTCTCGGTCTCGGTCGTGACCCCTGAAGGGCCCGCGTTCGAGGGCGAGGCAGAGATGCTGATCGTGCCCGGCGCCGACGGCGAGATCGGCGTCCTCGCGCGGCACGCGCCGCTCGTGGCGATGCTGAAGGCGGGAAACACGCGCGTGCACGTCGGCGAGTCGGAGGTGCAGGAGTTCGCGACCGGCCCCGGCTTCTTCAAGGTCGAGCAGGACCGCGCGATCGCGCTCGTGGACGACGCCGTCTCGGCGAAGGAGATCGACAGCGACCGGGCACGAGCGCAGCTCGAGGCCGCGCAGGCCGAGCTCGAGGAGATCGAGAGCGGTGACTCGACCGCGGATCGCTGGCAGGTCGAGCAGCGGATCCGCCACGCCGAGAACCAGCTGAACGTCGTCGGCGGCGCGTAGCGTGCGCGCCACGGTCCGCGAGTCCCGGGAGGTGGCGAAGGGGACGCTCTTCGTCGTCTTCGACCTCCAGGGGGAGGAGGTCGACTTCCGCCCCGGCCAGTACTTCTGGGTCGAGCTGCTCGATCCGCCGTACACGGACGAGCGCGGTGCGCGCCGCCATGTCTCCGTCGCCACCTCACCGACCGAGGAGGGCGTGCTCGGACTCGCGACGCGGCTCCGCGACACGGCATTCAAGAAATCGCTCGCGGAGCTCGCGCCCGGCGACGAGGTCGCGGTCGAGCAGCCGAAGGGCGAGTTCCTGCTGCCGGAGGAGACCGACCGGGACTACGTCTTCGTGTCCGGCGGGATCGGGATCACCGTCTTC
>JACDER010000085.1 GCA_013816275.1 Actinomycetota bacterium
GGCCTACGGAGCTGCGGCAATCGAGCTCACTCCCCCCGCGCAGGCGACGGCCGAACGGCTGACGGCGGCAGGCCTCGGGAGACTGCCGGTCTGCATGGCCAAGACGCACCTCTCGCTCTCACACGACCCGGCGCTGATCGGCGCGCCGACGGGGTTCACGCTCCCCGTGCGCGAGCTTCGGCCCTACACCGGCGCCGGCTGGATCGTCGCGCTGAGCGGCGAGATGCAGACGATGCCTGGCCTGTCGGCCGCTCCGGCTGCACTGCAGATCGATGTCGACTCGCGCGGCGAGATCACCGGCTTGCGCTAGGAGAGAACACAAGACTTCGATACTCTGGTCGGGCCTGCGGCTCGTCCCAGCAGAAGTACGCAAGCGCTGATGCGCTCCCGGCGGAGAGTCCCTTCGTAGACCGCCTACTGTGCCGTGACGGTGCCGGAGCTGGTCGAGCCTGTGACGCGGTTGTTCTCGTCGAACTCGACGCCGGCGCTGGCGCTGGTGTTGTTCTTGCCGAACGCGGTGATCGTCAGCGTGTGCGGCCCCGGGCAGATGTAGTTGAAGCGCATCACGCCGTGTACCGGGTTGTAGCCGGCCTGGGCGCCCGGATTCTGGCCGTCGATCTCGGGCGAGACCGCGGTCGCGTTCTTCGCCCGGTAGCTGTAGGACAGCGTCACGGTGTCACCCGCTGTGCCACATGAGGCGACGTCCGGACCGTTGAACTCGAGGATCTGCGGCGTGGCCGCGCCGCCGCCCTCGGGCTCGACGGTCGCGCTCTTGCTTGCCGTCTGGCCGTTTGCTCCTCCGGCGCTGATGGTCACCGTGTGCGGCCCGGGGCAGACGTAGGGGAAGTTCATCGTGCCGCTGCCGGGGTCGTAGCCGGCCTGGGCGCCGACCGCCTGGCCGTCGATCTCCGGATCCACGGTGGTCGCATTCGTCGTCTCGTACTGGAACGAGACCGTCTTCGTCTCGGTGCCGGTGCACGAGACGGTCGACGGGCCGTCGAAGGTGACGATCTCGGGCTTGCCCGCGGCGCTGCCCGTGGACGTGACCCTTGCGCTCTTGCTGACGGTCTGGTTGTTCCCGGTCGCCGAGATCGTGAGGGTGTGCGGCCCGGGGCAGACGTAGGGGAAGTTCATCGTGCCGCTGCCGGGGTCGTAGCCTGCCTGGGCGCCGACCGCCTGGCCGTCGATCTCCGGGTCGACCGCCTCGGCGTTCTTCGTCTCGTAGTCGAAGGAGACGGTCTGGGTGCCGCCGCCGCTGCTGCACGAGACGCTCGACGGGCCTTGGAACGTGACGATCTCGGGAGCCTTCGATCCGCTCGAACCGCAGCCGGCGGCGAAGGCGGTCAGTGCGAGCGCTAGGAAGGCGAGGCGGCTGATGCGCACATGTTAACCACCTCATTGTGGCCCTGATCGCGGGCCAGGTCGAGCGGTGTCTTGCCTTCGTCGTTGGTGGCGTTCGGGTCGGCTCCATGGGCGAGAAGCGCCTCGACGATCGCGACGTTTCCGTTGTGCGTGGCCGAATGGAGCGGCGTCCGCCTCCCTCCGCGCAGGCCTCGACCGGCGCTCCGCGCTCGAGGAGGACCTCGACCGTGCGCAGGTTCTCGGCTCCCTCCGATGCGACGGCGCTGTGCAGCGGAGTCACCTTGATGAACTTGTGCCTCGTGAGGCTCGCCGCGTCGGCGCCGTGCTCGAGCAGGAGCTCGGCTACGCCGGCGTGTCCGAAGAATGCGGCGAGATGGAGCGCCTGGAAGCCGTCCGGCGACCATGCCTGGGCGAGCGTGGGATCGGCGTGGAGCAGCTCACGAACTCGGTCCGCGCGGCCGGCCGCAGCCGCCTCGAAAGCGTCCAGCGTAGGGTCTTCTGCCAGCAGCGCATCGGCGTCAGCGGTTCGGCCTTCATAGAGGGCCTGGAGGATCGGGGAGACGCCGTCCTGTTGTTCCGGCATAGTTAGTTGTTCTAACTAATATTCTGAGCGATGTCAAGCCCAAATCGATACACGGACCTCGCCGACCGGCTGCATTCCGCGTCCATCCACGTGCTTCGCCGCGTTGCGCGTGAGGATGCGGCCTCAGGCCTGGGAGGTCCCGCCTTGTCGGCGCTCTCGGTCGTCGTCTTCGGCGGTCCGATCAGCCTCGGGCGGCTGGCCGAGGCCGAACGTGTCCGGCCCCCGACGATGACGCGCACCGTCCAGGGTCTCGACGCCTCGGGTCTCGTCAGCCGCGAGCCCGATCCGAACGACGGCCGGATCGTCAACATCCGCGCGACCGCCCGGGGGACCGAAGTGCTCCAGGCGGCGAGATCGCGCAGGGTCGCGGCGCTCGCCTCGGCTCTGCGGCCGCTCGGGGAGCCCGACCTGCGCACGCTCGAGCGCTCGGCCGAGCTTCTCGAGCAGGTGGTCTCGAGCTGAGCCTCCGAGGAGGGTCAATTCCGCCGATACGATGCCGCTCATGGAGCACCGGGCCGGGGTCCCGGAGAGCGGCTTTCGGGGGGCGCCCGTCGAGGATGTCAGGCGGGCGGAGAGCGCCCTCGACGAGCTACTCGCCGACGACCTCCTACGAATCAAGAGAGTCCTACACGTAGACACCGTCGCCGTGCTCCTGGTCGACGAGCACGAGGAAGAGTTGGTGGCCCGGGCCGCCAGCGGGCTCGAGGAGGAGGTCGAGCTGGGCGTCCGCATTCCGATTGGCAAGGGCTTCGCCGGCAGAGTTGCCGCATCGCGCGCCGCCGTGGTGATCGAGGACGTCGACCACGCCGACCTTCTCAATCCGCTTCTTCGCGAAAAGGGCATCCGGTCGCTGCTCGGGGTTCCGCTCGAGATCGGCGACAAGCTGCTCGGGGTTCTCCACATCGGCTCGCTCACTCCGCGGAGTTTCGGCGACAGTGACATCGCCGTCCTCAGGAGAGTCGCCAGGCGGGTTGCCATTCCGGTCGAGCAGGCCTTCCTGTACGGGACCGAGCGAGGCGCCCGCGTGCAGCTCGAGGCCGCGAGAGCACACCTCGCTTTCCTCGCCGAGGCGAGCGCCGTCCTCGGCTCCTCGCTCGACTACGAGACGACCCTGGCCAGCGTCGCGCGGCTGGCGGTCCCCGAGCTCGCCGACTGGTGCGTCATCGACGTCGTCGACGACGGCGGTTCGGTGCGGCGGGTCGCCTCGGTGTGCGCGAACCCCGCGCACGACTCGCTCGCGAAAGAGCTCGGTCACAGCTACCCCGCCCGGCCCGAGCGGATGGAGGGAACCTCGAAGGTGCTCCGCAGCGGCCGGTCCGAGCTCGTCGAGGAGATCACTCCGGACTGGCTGAACGCCATCGCACCGGACGAGCGCCAGCGCGAGATCCTGAGCGCGATCGGGCTTCGCTCGAACCTCCTCGTTCCGCTTATCGCCCGCGGGCGGACGCTCGGCGTGCTGACGCTCGCGACGGCCGAGTCCGCGCGCACGTACGGCGAGGGAGATCTGAGGCTGGCGGAGGAGCTGGCCGCGCGGGCGGCACTCGCGGTCGACAATGCGCGGCTCTTCAGGGAGGCGGAAGAGTCACTCGGGTTGCTGGACGCGTTGTTCGCGACCGCGCCGGTTGGGCTGGCGTTCTACGACCGCGAGCTCCGGTACCTGAAGGTCAACGAGACGCTGGCGTCCGTCAACGGAGTTCCGCCCGAGGATCACATCGGCAGGACCGCCTCGGAGGTCATCCCGAACCTCGCCGGCGAGGTCGAGGGGCAGCTCCGGAAGGTGCTCGGGTCCGGGGAGCCCTCCCTCGGCCTCGAGCTGCAAGGAGAGGCGCCCTCGACCGGTGAAGAGCGCATCTGGCTGACCAGCTACTACCCCGTTCGTACCGCTGAGGGGGAGACGATCGGAGTCGGTGTCGTCGTCACCGACATCACGGAGCGGACCCGGGCTGCGATGCGCCTGTCGGCGCAGTACGAGGTCACGCGCATCCTGTCGGCGGCGCCGAGCTTCGACGAGGTCTCGGAGGAGCTGCTCGCCGCGATGTGCAAGAACCTCGGCTGGGCGGTGGGCGGAGTCTGGGCCGCTGATCGCGACAGTGGCACGATGCGGATGATCCGCGCCTACCTGGCCGAGGACAGCCCCGCCGCGCCGTTCATCGAGCTGAGCCGTGAGTTCAGGTTTGCGCCGGGCGCCGGGCTTCCGGGCCGTGCGTGGGAGCGCGCCGACGTCGAGTGGGTTGCCGACTATGCGGGCGACCCCACCTTTCCACGCTCCGAGATGGCACAGACGGTCGGCTTGCGGTCGGGGTTCGCGTTCCCGATCGTGCTCGGGCCGAGCGTGTTCGGCGTGATCGAGCTCTTCAGCACGGAGCGCCGCGAGCCGGATCACGAGCTGATCGAGATGACTTCGGCTCTCGGGAGCCAGATCGGCCAGTTCATCGAGCGCACGCGGGCCGAGCATGCGACGGAGAGGGCGCGGGAGCGCCTCGCCTTCCTGGCCGAGGCGAGCCGGCTCCTCGCGTCGTCTCTCGAGTACGACGCGACACTCCAGCGAATCGCCGAGCTGGCCGTTCCGAAGGTCGCCGACTGGTGCGCGGTCTCGATCCTCGACGCCGAAGGGAAGCTGGAGCAGGTCGCCATCGCACACGTCGACCCGAGCAAGGTCAGGTGGGCCAGGGAGCTAAACGAGCGGTACCCGCCGGATCCCGACTCGACGGAGGGGACGTACGCGGTGCTTCGGTCGGGGGAACCGGTGTTGATGCCCCTGATTCCTTCGGAGCTCCTCGAGCGGTCCGCGGTCGACGAGGAACACCTCCGGATCATTCAGGAGCTCGAGGCTCGTTCGTACATCGCCGCTCCGCTGATCGCCCACGACCAGGCATTCGGGGTGATCGCGTTCCTCACCACTGCCGAATCCAACCGGATCTACGACGAGGAGGATCTCTCGCTGGCCGAAGACCTCGCTCGGAGGGCTGCGGTGGCCGTCGAGAACGCTCAGCTGTTCAGGCGAGCGGTGGAGAACGAGGAACAGCAGCGCTTCCTCGCCGAGGCGGGGAGCGCCCTGGCGTCGTCGCTCGACTACCACGACACGCTTCAGCGGGTCGCGCAGCTGGCAGTTCCCGCCTTCGCCGACTGGTGCATCGTGGATGTGCTCGAGGGAGACGAGATCCATCGTCTTGCGGTTGCGGCGGCGCGAGAGGAGAGCCAGCTTGCGCTCGACGAGCTTCGGGTGTCCTACCCGCCGACCCTCGACTCGCCTCAGCCCGCCGCGCAGGCGCTCCGGGAGCGAAGGCCGGTCATCTACTTCGACTTCACCGCGGAAACGCTGAAGGCGACGACGCGGGACGGCCGCCACCACGAGCTGATCGAGCTGCTCGAACCCTGCTCGGCCATGGCCCTTCCGCTCCTCGCGCGCGGACACGTGGTCGGTGCCGTTACGTTTGCCAGGGCAGAGTCCGGCCGCCGCTACACCGACGCCGATCTTCCGCTCGCCGAAGAGATCGCCCGCCGCTCCGGCCTCGCGGTGGACAACGCGCGCCTGCACCGCGAGACCGAGGAGCGGGCCCGCGCCTCGCTGGTGCTCTCGCACGTGGGCGACGGTGTTTTCATGGTCGACCGAGACGGGGTCGTTCGACTCTGGAATCCGGCTGCGGAGGCGATCACGGGTCTCGATGTGCAAGACGTCGTCGGGCGCCGCGCAGATGTGGCCCTTCCCGGCTGGGCGGAGCTGGCGGCGAGGATCCCGGTCGCGGCCGAGCCGGCGCCGGCGGCGAGGCGGGCGGAGACGCTTCCGGTGGAGGTGCGAGGCCGCGAGCTCTGGTTGTCGATCACGGGTGTCGGTTTGGCCGAAGGGACCGTGTACGCGTTCCGCGACCTGACCGAGGAGCGGGCGCTGGAGAAGATGAGAAGCGATTTCGTCGCAACCATCTCCCACGAGCTGAGGACTCCGCTCGCCTCGGTCTACGGAGCCGCGGTGACGCTGATCGAGCGCGCCGAGACGTTGGGGCCCGACCACCGGTCGCGCCTGCTCGGCGTGATCGCGAGCGAGGCCGACCGTCTGGCGAGGATCGTCAACGACGTCCTGCTCGCGAGCAGGCTGGATTCTCAGCAGCTCGCGTTCCAGATCGAGAGCTGTGACCCCGGTGAAGCCCTGCAGCAGACGATCGAGGCTGCGCGCGCCCACCTGCCGCTCCACATCGAGATCGAAGTCGCGAAGAGCAGCGAGCCGGCCGCGGTGGCCGCCGATGCCGAGAGGCTGCGTCAGATCCTCGGCAACCTGATCGAAAACGCGGTCAAGTACTCGCCGGACGGCGGCGTGATCCGCGTGGGGTACGAGCGCCTCGGCTCACGTCTTCGCTTCTCGGTGGCCGACCAGGGCATCGGGATTCCGCCGGAGGAGCGGGAGCGGATCTTCGAGAAGTTCTACCGGCTCGACCCCGCGCTGATCAGAGGCGTCGGGGGGACCGGGCTCGGCCTCTACATCTCGCGCGAGCTCGTCGGGAGGATGCAGGGCGCGATCTGGGCCGACTCTACGCAGGGCAAGGGATCGACCTTCTACGTCGAGCTACCGCTCGCAGACGGCGCAGCACAGACGCCGGGACGGCTCCGTAGCCGCCCCGGCGGTGTCTTGATCGATCAGTAGGTCGGCGGGCCTTCGTCGACGTATGTCGTCGTGCGCCGGCGAC
>JACDER010000315.1 GCA_013816275.1 Actinomycetota bacterium
GCAAGGAAGCCCGCGACGACGCTGGCGGCCGCATACCACTCGGCAAGCGCGACCCGCCCGTCGACACCCACGCCGTTCGCCGGCTACTCCAGCTTCCAGGACTCGTCATTCGCGCATGCCAAGAAGGCGGCGTCTCTTCCTCCGGTGTGGGACTTCTCGCCGCTCACCGCGACGGGAGAGACGGTCAGGGTTCACCTTTCCAAGAAGCTCTTCCTCGGCCCCGACACCGTCGTCGCCCAGCAGTGGGCGGATTTCTTCGGGAGCCTGATCCACGGCTCCGAGCTCGCGACGCTGGACGCGTACCTGCTCACCCTCCGTGAGGTCCAGAGCGTGTGCGGCACCGGTGCGCTCGCGTGCTACGGCGGCAACCAGATCATCGCGCCCGCCCAGGATCCGGCTGTCGACCTGACCGCCCAGGCGGTCGTGACTCACGAGTACGGACACCACGTCGCCGCCCATCGGCTCAACGATCCTTGGGAGGCCATCGACACCGGGACGAAGCGGTGGGCCACCTACGAGGGCGTCTGCGTGAAGACGCGCAAAGGCCAGTACTTCCCCGGCGCGGAGGACGAGGACCACTACTACTTCAACCCCGGCGAGGGCTTCGCCGAGGCCTACCGCGTCCTCAACGAGCGGAGCGCCGGGCTCCAGGAAGCTCCGTGGGACATCGTCACCAATATGCTCTATCCCGACGACAACGCCTTCGTCCTGCTCCAGCAGGACGTGACCGCGCCGTGGACGAAGAACACCACGCTCAGCCGCGCGGGCTCGGTGAGCAAGAAGACGCCGTTGCGGTCGTACGTTGTTTCCACGCCGCTGGACGGCTCGATGAAGGTCAGCCTCCGCTCCTCGGCCAAGGCCACGTTCAGGCTCGACGTGCTTTCACCGAACCTGAAGAGTCTTGGGCACGCGACCGGCAAGAACGCCGCGACATCAGCGATCGTATGCGGCGACCGCGGGCTCCAGGTGCGCGTGACGCGCGTCACCGGCCAGGGCTCGTTCAGGCTCGCAATCTCCCGCCCGTAGTAGGGAGCCCCTAACGAACCGAGCACGGGCATTCCGTTAGGAGCTCAGGCACGCTTCTTAGCTCCTTCATAGAGTCATCGCTCACAATGGCGGGCGATGAAGATCTTGGTGGTCGACGACGAGCGGGCGGTCCGTGAGTCCCTGAGGCGCGCGCTCTCGCTCGAGGGGTACGAGATCGACCTGGCCGAGAACGGCGAGGAGGCGCTGGAACGGGTCGCCCGCGCGGAGCCGGACGCGCTCATCCTGGACGTGCTGATGCCGGGCATCGACGGGCTGGAGGTTAGCCGCCGGCTGAGGCGAAGCGGCAGCAAGGTTCCGATCCTGATGCTGACGGCGCGTGACGCGGTCGAGAACCGAGTCGAGGGTCTCGACGCGGGCGCCGACGACTACGTCACGAAGCCCTTCGCGCTCGAGGAGCTGCTCGCACGCGTCCGGGCGCTGCTCCGCCGCACCACCGGCGGCGAGGAGATCCTGCGCTTCGCCGACGTCGAGCTCGACCCGAGCACGCGGCAGGTGACCCGCGGCGGCGAGCAGATCGAGCTGACCCGAACGGAGTTCGCCTTGCTCGAGCTTCTCTTGCTGAACCCGAGGCAGGTGCTCACGCGCTCGGTCATCTTCGAGCGCGTCTGGGGATACGACTTCGGGTACGCGTCGAACTCGCTCGACGTCTACATCGGCTACCTGCGCCGGAAGACCGAGGTCGGGGATCGGCCCCGGCTCATCCAGACCGTGCGCGGGGTCGGCTACGCGCTGCGCGAGCAATGAGCTTTCGAGCCCGGTTGACCCTGGTCGCGGCGGCAGCCGTCGCGCTCGCGATCGTCGTCGCCTCCTTCGTCGTCTACTTCGTCGTCCGCGGACAGCTTCTCCGCTCCGTCGACGACGCGCTGCGCACCCGGCAGGTCGAGATCCTGAACGAGCCTCGGGAGGGGTTGTTTCTCGCTCCCGGCCCGGACTTCGGCGTTCAAGGCTACGTACAGCTGCTCACCCCGAGCCGTTGTATCGCCCGCGGGGGCGAGCCGTGCTTGATACCCGTCACGGAGGGCGCACGGGGGGTTGCCCAGGGGCAGAAGCGCGAGTACTTCTCGGAGGTGAGCGTCTCTCACACGCCCCTGCGTGTGCTGACCTTCCCGTACGTCTCCGGTACCGCCGTCCAGGTCGCGCGGCCGCTGACCGAGGTCGACCGGTCGCTCTCGCGAATCCGGTGGTACCTGATCCTGATCGCGGCCGGCGGCATCGCCGTAGCCGCCGG
>JACDER010000086.1 GCA_013816275.1 Actinomycetota bacterium
CGCATAGTCGGCCGCGTGCTCGAACGCGGCCCGGGCGACGCCAACCGCCGCCGCGGCCACTTGCGGCCTCGACGCCTCGAAGAAATCCATGGCGAGCGCGAGCCCCTGTCCCTCCTCGCCGAGCCGACGCGCGGCCGGGATGCGCGCGTCCTCCAGCAGGATCGAGCCGGTGTACGAGGCCTTGAGGCCGAGCTTGTCCTCCTTGCGCCCGGCCACGACTCCGGGATCGCCGTCCTCGAGCACGAAGGCCGTCATCCCACCGTCCACCTTGGCGAACACGACGGTGATTGCGGCGATCCCCCCGTTCGTGACGTAGCACTTCTCACCGTTCAGGAGGTAGTCGTCGCCTTCCCGGACGGCGCTCGCACGGATCGCGGTGAGGTCCGAGCCCGCATGGGGCTCCGTGAACGCGATCGCTGCCAGCGTGCCTGGCTCGGATGCGAGCAGACGGAGATAGCGGTCGCGCTGCTCCTGCGAGCCCGCGTAGAGCAGCGGCCTGACCGGGAACATTGTCGCCTGGATCGTGCCGGCAAGCCCCGCGCAACCCCAGGAGAGCTCCTCGGCGATCAGCGACGCGGTCATGGCGCTCACGCCTCCTCCGCCGTACTCCTCGGGGATCGCGTAGGACGTGAGGCCGGCCCGCGCCGCTCGCTCGAGGAGACCGTCCGGAAACTCGCTGCGCGCGTCGCACTCGGCCGCGACCGGGCGAAGCTCGCGCTCGGCGAACTCGTGCGCCACACGCTGGAGCTCTCTCTGCTCCTCGGTCAGCTCGAAGGACGGGCCGCTCATCGCTCGAAGCGTCTCACAGGTCTTCGACCCATTGC
Source organism: Actinomycetota bacterium (assembly GCA_013816275.1). Lineage (GTDB taxonomy): Bacteria > Actinomycetota > Thermoleophilia > Gaiellales > Gaiellaceae > JACDER01. Next base: position 825 of record JACDER010000086.1, read on the forward strand.
TTGATCCGGTCCCGCCCGTCCTGCGACGTCCGCCATTCCACCCAGTCGATCCGCTCACGCTGGCGCTCGTGCAGCTCGATCAGCTTCACCAGACCGCGCTTGAGCGCGTCGTGCTCGGGCCGCGGGAACAGATCGGCGAACGCCCCGACCGTCTCGGGCTCGCGCTCGTGCACGCGGCGGACGTCGAAGAAGGCGGCGCCGGACAGCCGCGCGTGCCAGGCCTCGACGATCCCGCGCAGCATGTGGAAGTCGGAGGCGACGTCGTAGTACTCGCCGCGACGGATGTGGAGGATGCAGTAGTAGATCCAGGCCCAGAGCCGTTCGTCCTCGTGCGCCGCCTCTGCCCAGTCCGGAGGGAGGTCCACCTTCCCCGCGTTCGCGGCCTCGACCCAGCGCGTCACGTCGCCGGTCTCGTCCCACAGCACCTCGTACGGTGCGCCTCCGGACGTCGGAGGGTCGGTGACGACGTTGAGCGGGATGTCGGTCTTGATCCCGGGCTCGAAGAGGTAGATGACGAAGTGGGGCCGGACGTGGTCGGCGTCGAAGCGGTGGAACCAGGGCGCGATCTCCCAGCTCCAGCGCTCCGCCCAGGCCCGCTCGCGGGACGCGTCGTCCTCGAAGAAGACCCCCACGTCCAGGTCGCTGTGCTCGTCTGCGGCTCCGCGCGCGATGCTCCCGGAGACGGACATCCCGACGACCCCGGGGACCCCGCGGAAGAACGCCGCGACCCGGTCGAGGACTTGCCGGTGCTCAGAAGGTAAAGAGCTCGATTCCACCGCTGACGTTCAGCCCGACTCCGGTGATGTAGCCGGCGAGGTCCGAGCAGAGAAAGGCGATCGCGTTCGCGACGTCCTGAGGCTCGCCCGCGCGGCGGAAGGCCGTCCGGCGGATCATCCGCTCGTTCATCTCGGGACTGCCGAAGTTGAAGGCCTCCGTCCCGATCACGCCGGGGACGATGGCATTGACCGTGATCCCATGGCGCGCGCCCTCGAGCGCGAGCGAGCGGGTGAGCCCGAGCAGGCCTGACTTGGTGGTCGAGTAGCTCGCCTGACCGAATCCTCCGAGCGTTCCGGCGACCGAGGCCATGTTCACGATCCGCCCCCAGCCGCGCTCCTTCATGTGCGGCCAGACCGCCTGCGCGCAGTTGAACGCGCCGGTCAGGTTGACGGCCAGATCACGCGCCCAGAGCTCGGCGGACTGGTCGCCGAGCTGCCCGACGTGATCGAGCGTCCCAGCGTTGTTGATCAGGATGTCCACCGAGCCGAGCTCCTCCACGACGCGCTCTACGGTCGCGGCCACCTGCCCGCGGTCGGTCACGTCGCACCGGAGGGCGAGCGCCCTCCTCCCCATCTCCTCGATCTCGGCGGCGGTCGACTCTGTGTAGACCATGCCCTGCGCGCGGGCAACCTGCGCGAGCGGGCCGTAGCGGTCGGCTTCGTCCCCCTCCGACGACTCGAGCTGGATGTCGGCGATCGTCACGTCGGCACCCGCGCGGGCGAGGGTGAGCGCGTCCGCGCGGCCGAGCCCCCGCGAACCTCCGGTGACGAGCGCGACGCGGCCGCTCAGGTTGATTTCGATCGGCATCTCGTCACTCTCTCAGATGTACCCCAGTGATTCCGTCGAAGGAGAAGGTCCGACCAGGTGAGAAGTTGGCGAGAAGGTTCAGTCGTCGCGCGGCAGGAAGATCTCGCGCGCGATCACGAGCCGTTGGATCTGCGAGGTTCCCTCGTAGATCTGGAACAGCTTGGCGTCCCGCATCAGCTTCTCGACCGGGTACTCCTTGATGTAGCCGTACCCGCCGAAGACCTGGACGGCGTCGGTGGTCACCTTCATGACCATGTCCGCCGCGAACCGCTTGGCGAACGAGGACTGGAGCGTGGCGCGCTTGCCCTGGTCGACGAGCCAGGCGGCCTGCCAGCAGAGGAGCCGCGCGGCCTCGATCTCGGTCGCCATGTCCGCGACCATGAAGTTGACGCCCTGGTTGACGGCGATCGGCTGTCCGAACTGGACTCGCTCCTTCGCGTACACGACCGAGTGGTCGTACGCGGCTTGAGCGACACCGACCGCGCCGGCGGCCGTTCCCGGCCGTGTGCCGTCGAGCGTCATCATCGCGATCTTGAATCCCTCGCCCTCCTCACCGAGGCGGTTCGAAGCGGGAACGGTGACGTCCTGGAAGGCGATGGCCGAGGTGTCGGTGGCCCGCTGGCCCATCTTGTCGAGGTGCTTCTCGACCGTGACGCCGGGCGCGTCGGTCGGGACGATGAACGCGGACAGCCCGCGGTGACCCTTGCTCTTGTCAGTGGAGGCGAAGACGATGAGCCAAGAGGCGTGGCCCGCGTTGGTGATGAACATCTTCGACCCGTTGATGACGTACTCGTCGCCCTTGCGGATCGCAGTGGTCTGGATGCCCGACACGTCCGAGCCTGCGTTCGGCTCGGTGAGCCCGAACGAGCACAGGATCGGCTCCTCGAGCAGCGGCGGTAGCCATTGCCGCTTCTGCTCCTCGGTGCCGGCGATCATCACGGGCGCGGATCCGAGGGAGTTGGCGACGATCGAGACCGCGATCCCGGCGCATCCCCACGAGAGCTCTTCTCCGACCAGGACGCCCTCCAAGACAGAGAGACCGAGCCCGCCGAACTCCTCCGGCACATGCGGATTCATCAAGCCGATCTCGTGCGCCTTCGCGACCACGTCGGCCGGATGCGTCTGGTGCTCGTCGTACTCGGCCGCCTTGGGCCGGATCTCCTTCTCGGCGAACTCGCGCGCGAGACCGCGGAGCGCTTTCTGCTCGTCCGTCAGGTTGAACGAGAGCCCCGTGGTCACACTTTGGTCGGCTACTACCGCCATGCCCTTCCTCCGCAAAGATTGACTGACCGGTCAGTCAAGAGTACCCGATTACACTCACACCGTGGATTTCGCCTTCACGCCAGAACAGGAGTTGATCCAGCAGACAGTCCGTTCGTTCGTCGACGAGCGAGTCCTCCCGAACGCGGTCGAGAACGACATCAACCACCACCTCGACATGTCGGTGATCGAGGGGATGGCCGAGCTCGGGCTGCTCGGCATCGTCATCCCCGAGGAGTACGGCGGTGCCGGGCTCGATTTCGTCTCGGAGGCGCTCTCGTGCGAGGAGATCGAGCGGGGCGAGTCGGCCTTCCGCACGCTGATCTCCGTCCATGTCGGGCTCAACTCGCTCTCGCTGCTTCGCTACGGGACGGAGGAGCAGAAGCAGCGCTACCTCACGCCCCAGGCGAAGGGCGAGAAGCTCGCCTGCTTCGGCCTGACCGAGCCTGCCGCCGGCTCCGACGTCGCCTCGATGCGCTCCACGGCCCGTCGCGAGGGCGACGTCTACGTCCTCAACGGCCAGAAGAACTGGATCTCGTACGCGAGCGTCGCCGACCATCAGCTCGTGTTCGCCAAGACGGATCCGGCCGCCAAGCACAAGGGGATCTCGGCCTTCATCGTCGAGCGCGAATGGCCAGGAGTCTCGACCGTGGACACCGAGCACAAGCTCGGCGTCTGGGCCGGCTCGACGGGCGAGCTCTTCTTCCAGAACGTCGAGGTGCCGGCCGAAAACCTCGTCGGCGAGGAGGGCCAGGGCTTCGAGATCGCCATGTACGGGCTCGACCAGGGCCGGTTCACGGTCGCGGCGGGCGCCTGCGGAGTCGTGCGGGCCTGTCTCGAGCGCTCGGTCGAGTACGCCCGCGAGCGGGAGACGTTCGGACAGCAGATCGGCCGCTACCAGTTCGTCCAGGACATGATCTCCGAGATGGTTCTCGGCTACGAGACCTCGAAGCTGCTGGTGATGCAGGCGGCCTGGATGAAGGACGAGGGACGCCGGAACACGCGCGAGACGTCACTGGCGAAATGGCATGCGACCGAGTCGGCGTTCAAGGCGGCCCACCTCGCGATCCAGGTCCACGGCGCCTACGGGTACTCGGCCGAGTACGGGATCGAGCGCTACTTCCGCAACGCGCGGGCGCCGATCATCTACGAGGGCACGACCCAGATCCACAAGATGATGCAGGCCGAGCACGCGCTCGGCTTCCGGCACCTGAACGGCCGCGACGGCGGTGTCTCGCCGATCGCAGCGTGGGCTCCGGCCCTGTCTCCGGTGCATGCCCGGGCCTGAGATTCGCTCGTTCAAGCGCCCGAACTGGGAGCCGCTCCCGTTCGAAGGGTGCGCCAACGTCGAGGGTCGCGTCCTCTTCTTCGACGAGAAGATCGGCCTGGCGATCCTCCGGTTCGGCGAGCACGGAAACATCCATCCGCATGCCGGGCCGAACGACACGGTCGTCAGCTGCCTCGAGGGCCAGGGGTTCACGAGAGTCGGCGACGAGGTCGCCGAGCTCCATTCCGGTCAGATGGTCCTCTGGCCCGAAGGCGTCGAGCATGCGCTCTGGACCGAGGACTCGACGATGACGACGCTGATGTGCGAGCGCCCGCCAGAGGGGAAGTCGGAGATCTACGCCGGTTGAGTCGAGCGCTGCTCGATCTTGATCAACGAATAGACGATCGGGATCGCGGCCAGGATCGGCAGACCGCAGATCGGCCAGAGGATCTGGTACCCGTGCGTCGCCGTCAGGTAGGGAGAGAGTAAGTCGATCGCCGCCCCGGCGAGTAGCGGCCCGCAGAGCAGTCCGATCCCCTTCGTTGTCGTGGCGAGCCCCGCGATCGTGCCCCGCTCTTTCGGGGGCATCAGCTTGAAGAGGAGACCCCAGGCCTGCGTCATCACGGTCCCTCCCGCCACTCCGACAGGGAAGAGGGCCGCGTAGTACCAGTTGTGCCAGGACTGGGCGAGTCCCGCGACGACGTAGCCGCCGCCGTAGAGGAACGACGCGAAGAAGATGACCCGGGAGATGCCGATCCGGTCGGCGATCGGCCCGGAGCCGATCGCGGCGATGACGTAGCCGATGCAGATCGTGGCGAGCACGGCCGACGATGTCGAGAGCGGCTGTCCGAGCCCCTTGACGATGTAGAGGACGACGAACGTCCGCGCGGCGGCGAAGGAGCCCTCCCACGCGGCGTTGGCGATCAGGAACCGGCGCACGTAGGGCTCGTCCTTCAGGATCCGGAGGCTGCGGGCGACGTACGTGCGGACGCCCTCGAACACCCGCTGGTTTCCGCCGGTCTCCGGGACGAGCGCGATCGTTGCGCCGCAGGCCCAGAAGGTCACCGCCGCGGCGAGCAGGAACGGAGAGGGCCTCCAGACGTGAAAGAGGAAGCCTCCACCGACGAGGCCGAGGCCGAGCGCGGTCCCGCGCATGAGGTGCTGGATGCTCTGGCCGCGCCCATAGTAGTCCGGCGGCAGGACGTCCGGATAGAGCCCTCGGTACGGCGGCTCGTAGATGTAGTAGGCGAAGAAGAAGCAGAAGACGACGAGCGCCGTCAGCCAGAAGCTGGGCATGAAGGCGACGACGGTCAGGCAGAAGGCCATCGGCAGAACGGCCACCGCCATGAACGGCCGCCGTCTGCCCTGCGGCGTCTGGAAGGTGTCGCTCCACGGGCCGATGACCAGCGGCAGCGCGATCGCGAAGATCCCCTCCGACGAGAGCACGGCCGCGATCAACACCGGTGAGTTGGTGAAGCGGTCGAGCAGCGGCGGCAAGTACGCCGCGACGATCGTGATCGAGAAGGCGAGGCCGAACGCCCCGAGCCCCAGGGACCAAAGCAAGTTAGGGCGGCCCGCCGGGACCTTCATGAATCGCTCGACAGCGGCGAATGGCCGTTGGGTCAAGGCGCGGCGAGTCTAGAGGATCGATGTCACGAGATCGCCCGCCTCGGGGCGCGGG
>JACDER010000316.1 GCA_013816275.1 Actinomycetota bacterium
CGGCCGCGCGCCGGCTCGGCGAGGAGGGACAGGGGCTCGCGCTCGCCATGGATTTCTTCGAGGCGTCGAGGCCGCAAGTGGCCGCGGCGGCGGTTGGCGTCGCCCGGGCCGCGTTCGAGCACGCGGCCGACTATGCGCGCGGCCGCCAAGCGTTCGGGAAGCCGATCGTCGACAAGCAGGGGATCTCGTTCAAGCTCGCCAACATGGCGATGGAGATCGAAGCCTCCCGGCTCCTCGTCTGGCGCGCATGCGAGGCGGTCGACCGGCGCCGGGACGCGGGACTGCTCGGGTCCTACGCAAAAGCATTCGCCGCCGACACGGCGATGCGGGTGACGACGGAGGCCGTCCAGATTCTCGGGGGAGCCGGGATCATGCGAGATCACCCGGTCGAAAAGTGGTTTCGCGACGCCAAGGTGTTCCAGATCGTCGAAGGGACCTCCGAGATCCAGCGCCTCATCGTGGCCGCATACCTGAAACGGGGTCTAAAAGAGCGCCCGCGCGGGAATGAGGACGGCCTCACGCACGGCTAGAATCGAGGCTCTTTGAGCGCTGAGTCACACGCAATTCGGGTTCGTCGCCGACGGAAGCCGGCCGCACGCCAGCTCGTACTGCGGTGGACCCTGCTCGTCGCGCTTCTCCTCACGGTCCTCGGCGGGGTCCTCGGACTTGCCTTCGCGGGCTCGTCCAACCAGATTGCGACCGGCGTCAAGATCGGCGGTGTCGACGTCGGTGGGCTTACGGCAGAGCAGGCCCGAACGCTGCTCGAGCAGCGTTCGGCCAAGCTCGAGCACGTCCCGGTCGTCTTCGTCTCGGGCTCGCATCGCTTCGAGATCACTCCCGCCCGGCTCGGCGTCAAGGTCGACTGGAGTGCGGCAGTGGCCGCCGCGGAGGATCGCGGTGGCGGGTTCGGGCCGCTGCGGGGGCTGCGCAGGCTCGAGATGCGGCTCTTCGGAGCCGACGTGGCGCCGCCGGTCAAGGCCTGGGACACCGCGGTCGACTACGAGCTCACGCTCATCGGCCGCGAGGTCAACCGGCCGCACCGAGACGCAGCGGTAAAGCTCCGTGGCCTGAAGGCCGTCGTCGTCGCCGGGCAGGACGGACGCGTGCTCGACCGGGAGGCGGTGGCGGACGTGCTCGTCAGCACCCTCGGGTCGCTCGAGCGGGGCGCGGCGGTCACGCTTCCGGTCAAGACCGATCCGCAGACCGTCGTCTCGGACGATCTGACCGAGGCCGCCGACCAGGTGCGGACCGCGCTTTCCGCTCCCGTCCGGCTCACGCTCGGGCCGACGAAGTGGCGGCTGGCCCGGTGGAAGATCGCTCCGCTCCTCGACCTGCCCGACAAGGGGGCGACCACGCTCGGGCTCGGAGGCCCCGGTGAGCGCCGCTGGATCTCGCGGGTCGCCGGCGCCGTCGATCGCGAGCCGTTCGACGCGACGTGGAGCGTGACCAACGGCGGGATCACGATCCTTCCCGCCCGGGACGGAATCCTGCTCGAGCGCGCGGAGACCGAGATGGCCGTGCTCGCAGCCCTTCTGTCGCCCACGGACCGCGTCGCGAAGATCTCCGCCACGACTCTCGCACCGTCGCGCACGACCGAGCAGGCGCGCTCGATGGGGATCTCGGGCGTCGTCGGAAGCTACGAGACGATCTACGGCGGCGACGCGAATCGCATCAACAACGTCCAGCTCGTCGCCCACCTGATCGACGGGACGCTGATCGGCCCCGGAGACACGTTCTCGTTCAACGACACGACGGGAGAGCGGACCGCGGAGAAGGGATTCAAGGAGGCCCCCGTGATCATCAACGGCGAGCTCGGGACGGGCGTCGCCGGCGGCGTCTGCCAGGTTTCGACGACGGTCTTCAACGCCGCGTTCGAGGGCGGGCTCGCGATCACGGAGCGGACGAACCACGCGCTCTACATCAGCCACTATCCGCTGGGGCGCGACGCGACCGTCAACTACCCGGACATCGACCTCGAGTTCGTCAACGACACGAGCCACTGGCTGCTGCTGCGCACGTTCGTCGGCTCCTCGTCGCTCGTCGTCAACCTGTACGGCACGCCGGTCGACCGCCGCGTCGAGACGGAGACCGCGCCGCTGACGGTCTCGGGGCCGGTGCCGATTCAGCGGGTCGACGACCCGAATCTGCTGCAGGGCCAGTCGGTGGTCGAGGAATCCGGCCTGCCTCCGCAGCAGACGAGCGTCCAGCGCCTCGTCTACAGCGCGACCGGCACCCTCCTTCACGACGACACCTGGACCTCGTACTACCAGGG
>JACDER010000317.1 GCA_013816275.1 Actinomycetota bacterium
GAGGTGACGCAGAGCCGGGCGCCGTCCGGGCTGGTTGCGACATCGTGCGCCACGAAGCCGGGATCGAAACGCCGGAGCAGGCGGGGATGCGCGGGCCTGGAGACGCCAAGACGGCGAGCAGTTCGTTCGCGGTCTCGGCCGTCACGAGCGCGATCGGCATTCCGCCCCCCGGACGCGCCACGGTCGACTGGGGCAGCGCGAGCGCGGCGAGAGCGAGTCCGGCGAGAACCGCTCGTTGCATCGCCCGTCATACGCGAGCGGCGCGCGGAGAGGTCCGTCAGGGGCCCGGAGGCGCCGTGCAGGAGACGGGATCCGCGTTGCAGACGACCATCGTCTCGCCGTGCGTCGTCCGGTTGCCTACCGCGTCCTCCACGGTCACCTTGATCACGTATGGCCCGTCGGCCAGCCGTCGCGTATCGAACGGCGTCTTCGTGAGCCTGAAGTCGTAGCGTCCCGGAAGCGCCTTGAACTGCTGCGATCCGAACCGAGGCTTGTTCTGGTACGTCCCCCGTGCGTACACGCGCCAGAAGTCCCTGGGGAGGGGCGCCGTGTACCGGAAGTCGATCACCTGCGTCGGCTGCACCACATAGGCGCCGGAGAAGGAGAGCAGCGCCCAGCTCACGACCGCAGGCGCGACCGGAAAGCCGTACCAGGGGCTGGGAACGGCGAGCGCAGGCGTGTCGTACGCCTCCACTGCGAGCTCCACGATGCCCGTGACACCCCGCGCCTTGAACCCCTTGCCGCGATAGAGGACTTCGGCCACCCTCGGCTTCGTCCGGTCGGCGTACGGCTTCAGGTGCCCGGTTCCGATCGGGTTCACGACGACCGTGCCGTCGATCTCGGCCAGATGGACATGGGCGGCGATCGCGTCGATGTGGCCGATCACGGTCTTGTAGGCCGTTACGCGCTGGCCCTCGTACACGGTGGGGGTGATGTGCATGTACTGGAAGGCTCGACCTCCAGGCGACCTCACAGTGACGGCGGCCAGGTCCGGGACGTGGGCCACGCCCGAGACAACCGGGTACACGGCCTGGCCGGGAGCGCCCGAGATGTCGACGCCGTTATGGAAGGAGAAGGTGCCCGCACCGAGGAGCCCGTCCGGCTCGAAGGGATCGGAGAAGACGGTTCGCGGGTCGCCGAAGTTCCCGCGGATCGGGTGAGCCTTGTGAAAGGGCTTCAGGGGCCAGCCGTACGCGAGTGCGGCCGGAGCGACGCCGAGGCCGGCCGCGATCGCGAGCACGAGTAGGAGCATCCGCCTCATCCCGCGGGATTAAAGCTGTCATTGCGGGCGGCGCTCAGCCCAGACGCTCGATCAGACGCGTTGCATACCGCGGCGCGGTGGGCGCGTCCTCGTGCTTGAAGTAGCAGTAGACCTCTGTTCCGGCGTCGAGCAGGGGGCGAATGCGCCGCGCCCACTCGTCCAGCTCGGCGTCGTCGTAGGGCGGCTCTCGCAGGCGGAGGTAGCGGAACCCGGCAGCCCCTTCGAGCGAGCCGACGCGAACGGCATGCGGCGGAAGCGCCGACTCGATCCCGTCCCAAGAATCGTGTCGGAAGTCGAACGCGAGCGTGAGCGAAGGATCGAACGAGCCCAGCACCAGGGCCAGCAGGCCCTCGTCGCGGGCGGAGGCGACGACGACGCGGATCGGCCCGAGCCGGTCGCCCAGAAGCGCCACTCGCTCCGCGAAGGTCGTGAAGTTGGAGCGCAGATAGGCGTTCATCTTCACCGCGAAGCGGAAGCCGGGAGGCGTCTGTTCCGCCCACCGCGAGAACTGCTCCTCGGCCGGCAGCCGGTAGCCGGTCGTGTTCAGCTCCACGGTCCGGAGGCGCTCGGCGTAGTAGCGGAGAAAGTCCGCCGGCTTCGTGCCGGCGGGGTAGAAGCCCGGCCGCCAGGATGGGTAGGACCACCCAGAGGCTCCGACATATAGCCCGGCTAGACTCGTCTCGGTGTCCACGACCGCCGAAGTGATACCCGAGAACAGCGTCCCGGTTCTCGACCACGGCTTTCTCGCCCTCGACGGCGTCCTCGCCTCGGACCTCGCAGTCGTGAACGGCGCGCGGGTCTCCTTCAACCAGACGGCGGACGAGATGACCGACCGCGACGCGGGCCTGATCCGCTTCCTGATCAAGAATCGTCACGGATCGCCGTTCGAGCATGGTTACTTCCGCTTCATCGTCAAGGCTCCGCTCTTCGTCGTCCGCGAGCACCACCGGCACAGGGCCGGACACAGCTACAACGAGTGGTCCGGGCGCTACTCGAAG
>JACDER010000318.1 GCA_013816275.1 Actinomycetota bacterium
GTTCCGGCCGGGCCGTACAAACGCACAGCAGCGGGACGCCGCTCGCCCACTCGACCAGGTGGTCGACGAAGTCGAGGAGGCCGTCGTCGGCCCACTGGAGATCCTCGAAGACGAGAACGAGCGGGCGGCGCTCGGCGAGGGCCTCGAAGAACTTCCGCCACGCCGCGAAGACCTCGGCGCGGCGGTCGCCGCCGACGTCGGCCTCGGCGCCGAGGCCGACGAGCGGCTTCAGGTGGCCGACCGCCCAGTCGACGTCGGCGGTGTCGGAGATCACCTCCGCAACCGCAGCGCGCAGCTTCTGCTCGGCCTCGGCGGCATCGTCGGTTTCGAGGATCGCCGCATGCCCCTTGACCATCTCGCTGAGGGCCCAGAAGGTGACGCCTTCGCCGTACGGAAGCGAGCGGCCCTGTCGCCAGTAGATCAGCTCTGGATCCGCATCGACCGCGCGGGAGAGCTCGTAGACCAGACGAGACTTTCCGATGCCCGGGACGCCGACGAGCGTGACAAGCTGAGAGGCTCGCTCGCGCCGGGCGCGGGCGAGAGCGTCGGTCAGCAGGTCGAGCTCCTCGGAGCGGCCGACCAGTTCCGCCGGCCCGCGCTGCTCAACGTCGACGCCGAAGCGCCAGCGCGGCTCGACGGCCTCCCAGACCGGGACCGGTTCCGTCTTTCCCTTCGCCACCACGGGCTCGGCCGCGCGATACTCGATCGCGGGTGCGGTTGCCCGGTAGGTCGTCTCGTCGACGAGGATGCCGTTCGTGGGCGCAGCGGACTGAAGGCGGGCGGCGGTGTTGACGACGTCGCCCGAAGCCATGCCCTCGCCCTCGGCGGGGCGCGCTCCCAGCGAGACGAGCGCCTCGCCGGTCGTGACCGCGATCCGCACCTGGAGCCCGTCGTCCTGCGCGATCCGGTCGCGAATCGTCAATGCCGCCCGAACCGCGCGCTCCGGGTCGTCCTCGTGTGCGACCGGCGCGCCGAAGAGCGCCATCACCGCGTCGCCGATGAACTTCTCGACCGTCCCTCCATACCGCTCGAGCTCGGACTTGACGCGCGCCCAGTAAGGAGCCTGGAGGGCACGCACCTCCTCCGGGTCGAGCTGCTCCGCCTGCTCCGTGAAGCCGACGAGGTCGGCGAAGAGGACGGTGACGCGCTTGCGCTCTTCGCGGCCCGGCTCTGTCGGCGCGAGGGCGGCGCCACAGGCGAGGCAGAACCGCGCGCGATCGGGGTTGTCCTCGCCGCACTGGGGGCAGGCGGGCATGCGCGCAGTCTAGGCCGCTAGTTGAAGATGTTCACGGCGCGTGCGGCGACGAGGAGGACGGTGACCGCGGAGACCGCCGACTCGGCCATCATCAACAGCTTCGCGCGCCGGGTGAGCGGCATCGCGTCGGTCGGGCTGAATGCGATCGAGTTGGTGAACGAGACGTAGAAGTAGTCGAAGAAGGTTGGCTTCCAGTCAGATCCGGGCTCCTCCTGCTGCGGGAAGCGGAATTGCTGCCCCCACTTGGGAAAGAGCTCCCAGAACGCGAGGCCGAAGGCGGTCACGTTGGTGGCCCACACCGTGACCCCTTTCAGCAGGAGCTGTCCGCCGCTGTGTTCGTAGGAACCGACGACCGAGCCGATGAGCGCGGTGAGAGCCAGTGCGTTGACGGTCCCCATGACGAGCGAGAGCGTGAACTCTCCTCGGGGATCGTCGCTCGTCCACAGAAACGCGAGCAGCGCGAGCTCTGGCCCGATCAGAACGAGCCAGATCCACCACGGGAGCGTCCACAGCTCCCAGTGACGCTGCTTGCTGAGAATCGCGAGGAGGACCTGGAGTGCGACCACGAAGACGAGCGCGCACGCGGCCTCCCATTCCTGAACCTCAGTAGCGATCCATTTGGCGAAGGCGCTCATCGCTTATCCCGAAATGATGCGCGATCTCGTGGACGACGACTCGCCTGACCTGCCGGCGGAGCAGCTCGGGATCGTGCCCGAAGTGCCGTTCGAGTGGCCCCTGGTAAATCGTGATCTTGTCTGGAGGGACGGCGCCATACCAGGATGACCGACGGGTGAGCGGCACGCCGCTGTAGAGGCCGAGGAGCGGCAGCCCCGGCGGCGGCTCGTCCTCGACGACCACGGCCACGTTCGACATTAGCCGGGCGATGTCCTCCGGCAGCGAGTCGAGGGCTTCCCCGACCAGATCCTCGAATTCGGTTTCGATGGGAGGATTGTGCTTGCAGCGCTCGTCTACACCTGATAGGAACGACACACACAACCGG
>JACDER010000319.1 GCA_013816275.1 Actinomycetota bacterium
CCTCAGTATTCTCCTTAGACATGCGCGTGATTCTGCCTGATAGCACGGAGCTGGAACTTCCCGACGGCGCCACCGGCCTCGAAGCGGCGGCCGCGATCGGGCCGAAGCTGGCCGAGCAGGCCGTTCTCGTGCGCTCGAACGGGGAGGTCAAGGACCTCCGCCAACCCCTCGACGACGGGGAGCGGATCCAGATCCTGACGACGCGTGACACGGCCGATCCGGACGCGCTCGCCGTTCTCCGCCACTCGAGCGCGCACCTGCTCGCGGAGGCCGTCAGGCGCCTCTACCCAGGCGTGAAGATCGCCATCGGCCCTCCGATCGACAATGGCTTCTACTACGACTTCGACTTCCCCGAGCCGATCGTGGAGGACGATCTGGAACGGATCGAGGAAGAGATCCGCCGGGAGCTCTCCGAGGGTCGCGCCTGGGAACGGCAGGAGGTCGCGCGCGAGGAGGCGCGACGGCGGTTCGCCGAGGAGGACGAGTCGTACAAGGTCGAGCTGGTGGAGGCGGCCGAGGAGCCGATCTCCTTCTATACGCAGGGCGACTTCACCGATCTCTGCCGAGGCCCGCACCTCCAGGACTCGCGCCCGATCAAGGCGCTGAAGCTGACCGGCCTCGCGGGCGCCTACTGGCGCGGCGACGAGAAGAACCCGCAACTGACCCGGATCTACGGGACGGCCTTCTACTCGCAGGGCGATCTCGATCAGTACCTGGAGCGGGTCGAGGAAGCGAAGCGGCGCGACCACCGCAGGCTCGGGCCTCAGCTCGACCTCTTCCACTTTTCCACGCACTCGCCGGGCTCGCCGCTCTGGCACCCCAACGGAACGGTGATCTGGAACGAGCTCGAGCAGCTCCGGTCGCGCGAGAACGGGAAACGCGGCTACCAGGAGGTGCGGACCCCGATCATCTACGACTCCGACACGTTCTGGACCTCGGGCCACTTCCCGAAGTACGAGGACCTGATGTTCAAGCTCGACGTTCGCGGCCAGGAGTTCGCGATGAAGTCGATGAACTGCCCCGGGCACATGCTGCTGTTCGGCAGCCGTCCTCGGAGCTACAAGGAACTGCCGCTTCGCTTCTCGGAGGCCGCGCCCCTCCATCGCGACGAGCTGCCCGGCACCTTGCACGGGCTGCTGCGGGTCCGCATCGTGACCCAGGACGACGCCCACATCTTCTGCACCGAGGAGCAGATCCAGGACGAGATCGCGAGCTGCGTGGCCCAGGCGCGCTACCTGTACGAGCTGTTCGGCCTGGAGGCGAGCGCGGAGCTGTCGACCAGGCCGGGCAACAAGATCGGCACCGACGAGCAATGGGACATGACGGAGGCGGCGCTCGAGGAAGCGATCAGGCTGAACGAGATCCCGTACACGATCTCCCCCGGAGAGGGAGCCTTCTACGGCCCGAAGATCGACCTGTTCATGGACGACGCCCTCGGGCGGAAGTGGCAGATGGGGACGATCCAGCTCGACTCGCAGATGCCCTCTCGCTTCGGGCTCACCTACGTGGGCGCCGACAACACCGAGCACGAGCTGTACGTCGTCCACCGCGCGCTGTACGGCTCGTTCGAGCGCTTCATCGGCATCCTGATCGAGCACTACGCAGGCGACTTCCCCTACTGGCTCGCTCCGGTGCAGGTTAGGGTCCTGCCGGTGCAGGACGACCACCGTGCTACCGCCGGTGAGATCGTGGGGAAACTGAAGGACGCAGGCGTCCGCGCCGAGGTGGACGAGCGCGACGAGACCGTCGGGAAGCGGATCCGCGAGGCCGAGCTGGAGAAGATCCCGTACGTGATCGTCTTCGGCGACCGGGAGTCGGAGGACTCGCTCGCGATCAGAGCGCGCGGGGGGACCCAGTCCACTCAGAGCCTGGACGACTTCGTCGCCGGACTCCTCCCGCCGCCGTGAGGTTCCTCGGCGCGCTGCTGGTTGCGGCGATCGTCGTCACCGCTGCGTCGGCGGGAAACGCAAGCCGCCCTGGCGCGCTCCTGACCTTCACGATGAGCCCGCGGACCGACCCCGAGAACGGCCAGTATCGAGTCTGCATCTCGCGTTCGGACGGCAAGAACCGCGTCCGGATCGTCAGCGGCGACCTCTCGGCGTCCGCGGCTGCCTGGAGCCCCGACGGGAACCGGGTCGCGTTCACGGGCTGGAACCTTCCGCCGGGGATCGGCTCGCAGGACGAAGACGACATCGTCGTTGCCGACGCGCGCGGGCAGCTGCTCGCGAACCTGACCGCGGGCTTCTCG
>JACDER010000320.1 GCA_013816275.1 Actinomycetota bacterium
AGAGCGCGGCCGTGGCGCTCGGCGCCGGGCTCTCGCGCTGGAATCTCCTCAGTTCGCCGCGAAGCTCGGCGACGAGTGACTCAGGCGCTGACAAGGGCCCCGAGAGCGCGCGGGATCGCTTCCCGCGCGCGATCGACGTGCTCGTCCTCGATGCCGAGATAGGTGGCGGCGCGCAACACGCCCGGCCGCATGACCGAGACGAGAACGCCCTGCTCCCGGATCCGGGCGCGGGCCTCCGGGACGTCCATGCCGAGCGGCCCGACGTCGATGCCGACGAAGTTCGTCTCCGCGGTCGCGGGGTCGACCGGCAGCCCCGCCTCCGCCAGTCCTTCCGCCAGCCGGCGGGCGCGCGCGTGGTCTTCGGCGAGCCGCTCGATGTTGTGGTCGAGCGCGTAGAGGGCCGCGGCGGCGACGACACCCGCCTGCCGCATCGCTCCGCCGAACAGGAACTTCTCCCGCCAGGCCCGCTCGATCCGCTCCTCCGAGGAGGCCAGGACAGCTCCGAGCGGGCAGCCGAGGCCCTTTGAGAAGCAGATCGTGACGCTGTCCGCGAGCCGGCCGTAGTCGGCCGCCGGGATCCCGCTCGCGGCGGCGGCGTTCATGATGCGCGCGCCGTCGAGGTGGACGGCGATGCCGAGCTCGCGTGCTGCCGCCGCAGATGCCGCCAGCTCGTCGAGCGGCCAGACCCGGCCTCCGGCGCTTCGGTGTGTGTTCTCGAACACGACCACGCTCGCCGGCTCGACGTCCTCGCTGGCCGAGGTCACGTCGCGCAACTGCTCGGGCGTGATCCGCCCGTTCTCGCTCTGCAACCCGACCATCACGAGCCCGGAATGGATCGCCGGGCCTCCCGCCTCGAAGATCATGATGTGCGTCCGCTCCTGCGCGATCAGCAGGCAGCCGGGCCGGGAGAGGATCTTGAGCGCGATCTGGTTCGCCATCGTCGCCGTCGGCAAGAAGAGGGCCGCCTCCTGGCCAAGCAGCTCGGCCGCCCGACGCTGGAGCTCGTTCACGGTCGGGTCCTCGCGCAGCTGCTCGTCGCCGAGCTCGGCAGCCGTCATCGCTGCGAGCATCTCGGGCGTGGGCCTCGTCGCGGTGTCGGAGCGGAGGTCGATCATGCCGGGCTCAGGCTAGCCCTTCGGTGGGGGTTCCGGCTTCTTCCGTAGGCGCAGGACAGCGGGTCGCCGCCGCTTGAGCAGGACGTCCTGGAACAGGCGCCGGTCCTCGTCGGTCAGCGTGCCGGCGAAGCTGACGATCGCATCGATCAGGTCCCTGCCGGTGTGCTTCTCCTCGAGAGCACCCAGCCTGGCCTCGAGCGCGACGCGCGTCCAGCGGATCGGCTCGCTCACGCCGGGCCGGCTCAGGCGCCCGCAGGCGCCTCGGCGGGGGCTCCGATTGCCGCGGGCTCCGGCTGCTCGCCCCCGAGGTCGGGATGGTGCTCGTACCCGAACTTGACCACCGCGCGCTTCGCCGCCTTCACCTCGTCGAGCCGGTGCACGGGCCGGCGGTGCGGCGCCTTCTTGAGCAGCTCGGGATCCGTCTCGGCCTCCTCGGAAATCCGCAGCATCGCCTCCGCGAAGGCGTCCAGCATCTCCTTGGTCTCGGTCTCGGTCGGCTCGATCATCAGCGCCTCGGGGACGATCAGCGGGAAGTAGACCGTCGGCGGATGGAAGCCGTAGTCCATCAGCCGCTTGGCGACGTCGAGCGCCGTGACGCCGTGCTGCCTCTTCAGTCCGCGCGCAGAGAGGACGAACTCGTGCATGCAGTGCCGGTCGAACGGGAGGTCGTAGGCGTCCGCGAGCCGGCGGAGCAGGTAGTTCGCGTTCAGGACGGCGACCTCGGACATCTCGCGCAACGCCGGACCGTACGCGCGCATGAATGCGTACGAGCGGACGAAGACACCGAATGGCCCGTAGAAGCCGCGCACCTTGCCGATCGAGCGGGGCCGGTCGTAGTCGAACGCGAATCCGTCCTCGGTCCTGATGAGCACCGGGACGGGGAGGAACGGCTCGAGGATGTCCCGCACCGCCAGCGGGCCTCCGCCGGGCCCTCCCCCGCCGTGCGGCTGCGAGAAGGTCTTGTGCAGGTTGAAGTGCACGATGTCGAAGCCCATGTCGCCCGGTCGCGAGATGCCGCAGACGGCATTCAGGTTGGCGCCGTCGTAGTAGAGCAGCGCGCCCGCGTCGTGGAAGACCTTCGCGACCTCTTCGATGTTCTCGTCGAAGAGACCGAGCGTGGACGGGTTGGTCA
>JACDER010000087.1 GCA_013816275.1 Actinomycetota bacterium
GTAGACGATCCGCTCGAAGCCGAGCTCGGCCGGATCGAGCGGGGCGGGGCGTGCCGGCTGGGTCACGAGATCTCGGCGAAGAGGACCTGGAACGGAATGCCCATCTCCATCGCGTCCTTACCGGAGGCTGCGAACTGTTCGCTGCGCGTACCGGCCTTGAACGCATCCATGTCGGCCCACTCGAACTCGGCGTAGTACTTGTACTTGGGCTCGCCGAAGGCGGCTCCGAAGATCGCGCCGTGTCGAAAAGTGGCGCCGGGAACCTTGTCGGCGAACTGGCTCACGTGCTGCTCGTAGCGCTCGGCGTCCGGCGCGGCACCTTCGTAGAGCACGATTGCTCTCACCATGCTTGCTTCCTTTCCTCGCGGATCCGTTGAGCGTATAGCTTCCTAGAACACATCGAGAAAGGGAGATCCCATGGCGGGAAAGCTCGTGCACTTCGAGATCGCGGCAAGCGACGACAGCCGCGCAATGGACTTCTACAAGCAGGTCTTCGCGTGGGAGTTCCAGGACTCCGGGATGCCCGGGGTCAGCTACAACCTGACCCAGGCGGGCGGCGACCCGGGCGGAGCCGTCTACTCCATGTAGGACGTCGGGCCGAGCATCCTCGTGTACTTCGACACCGATGACATCGAGGGCTCGATCGCAAAGGTGCGCGAGGCGGGCGGCCAGGCGGACGACAAGCAGCCCATCCCCGGCGTCGGCTGGTTCTCGCACTGCACCGACACCGAGGGGAACGCTTTCGGCCTGTTCCTCAGCGACGAGTCGGTCGCGCCGGGCTAGCCGGAAACCTGCACCGGCCGATTACTTGCTGACGACCAGCAGGACTTTCGTGCCGGGCGCCAGAACCGTCCCCGCCTTGGGGACGGCGACCAGAACCGTGTTCCGAGCCGCCGACGATCGCCGGCGCATCGGAGCCATGACGCCGCACAGCGAGCCGTGGAGCTTCTGCTTGGCGCTCGCGAGCTGCGTGCCCTCGATGCTGGGCACCGTGCAATGCGGAAGTGCGAGCCAGCCTGGATCCGCAGGCGGTCCGCCTGCCTGCGCTGACGTCGCCGCGACGGCCGCGCCGACCGCCACCAGAGCCGTCCACTTCAGCCACCGCGTGTGTTGCGAAGACCCCATTTCCTCCTCCTCGGTTGCTTCTAGCCACTAGACGCCCGAGGGGGAGCCCGTCTTCCCGAGAGGAGGGGGAGTGGGAGGCCGAGTGCGCTCCGGAGCGAGGAAAATTGTGAGCACTCGCAAGGAGGGGCGTGTTACCTCTCTCGGCCTCCCGTTGTCGGCAGACCTCTCTTTTGTATCCGCCGACTGCTAAGCGGGGATGAACCCGTTGTTAAGGAACGCCTGCACTTCGTGTGATTTACGTAAGACGCTTGAAGAGCGGCACAGCCGCCAGTGGGCAGACCGCCGCCAGAGCGAAACCCACGCGCCAGGACGTCGACGCGACGAGGGCGGCGAACGCCACCGGCGCGACCACGCCGACGCCGGCGAGCACCGACTGCTGGAAGCCGATGGCGGCGCCGCTGCGCGCGCCGCCGGCCAACTCCGCCGCCGCGGTGAACGAGAGGCCGTTCCAGGCCATCGAGAGGCCGCCGGCGAGGACGAACAAGGGCACGAGGATCCAGAGCGGAGCGCTGGTCAGAGCCGCAACCAGGCCCGTCGCCCCGGCGGTCGCAAGACCGATGCGGCGGAGCGGAACCGCGCGGCTACCGAGGAGGTCCGACCAGCGGCCGGAGCCGATGCGGAAGACGGCCGCGACGACCTGGATCGCCGCCAGGACACCGGCTGCGGCGCCGGGCGAAACACCTCGTGCATCGTGGAGGAAGAGGACGACGAACCCGATCAGCGCAACCTGAGCGGCGACGTAGAGCCCGCTCCCGATCGAGAGCTCCCACAGCCTGCGGTCGCGAAGCGTCCACTCGACGGCCTCCGGCGGAAGCTGCTTCTCGTGGGGCTCGCGGACGGTGAGGACGCCGGCGACGCCGCCGAGCAGGCAGAAGACGGCCAGGAACAGAAACCCGGAGCGAACTCCCAGATGGGGCAGGGAGAGCGCCGCGACCAGGCCTCCCGCCGGAATCGCGGTCTGGCGGATCCCCAGCGCGAGCCCACGCTGCGACGCGCCGAACCAGTGCATGACGGCGCGCCCGCTGGCGGCGTTCACGCTCGCTCCAGCGGCGCCGGCGAGGCCGAGGAAGGCGACGAGCCAGCCGAACCCGGGCGCGTACGCGGCGCCCACGAGGAACCCGGCGCAGCCGGCCAGACCGGCCCCAAGCACCGTCCGCTCCCCGAAGCGGTCGGCGGCGTACCCCCATGCCAGCAGCGTGAGGAGCGTGCCCACCCAGCCGCCGGCGAGAAAGATGCCGACCTCGGAGAGCGACAGCCCGTAGCGGGCGCGAACGGCGGGCGCAAGCACCGGCAGTCCGATGCCGATCGCCGAGAAGCTCGCCTGCGCGGCCGTGCCGCCCGCGAGGACGACCCAGCGGTACGGATGCGGTGCTACAGACCGAACGGGTTGAACGGCCTGGAGCTGGTGGAGAGGAGGACGCTCTTGGTCTCGAGATACAGCTCGAGCGTCTCGAGGCCGAGCTCGCGGCCGAATCCGGACTGCTTGTAGCCGCCGAACGGGATGCCCGGGAACGCGGTGAACGGCATGTTGATCCCGACCGTCCCGGCCTTGATCTGCCGCGCCAGCCGATGGCCTCGAGCCGGATCCCCCGTCCACACGGTCGCCATCAGCCCGTACCGAACGGCGTTCGCCAGCCGGACGGCCTCCTTCTCGTCGGCGAACGAGCTGATCGTGACCACCGGCCCGAAGATCTCCTCCTGCGCGACCTGCATCTCGGTGTCCACGCCCGCGAGCACGGTCGGCGGGTAGAACGCGCCCTTGCCGTCCCCGGGCTGGCCGCCGGCCACTACCTCGGCACCCTCCTCGCGACCGGCCTCGACATAGCCGTGCACCTTGTCGCGGTGCTCCGTGGAGATCAGCGAGCCGACCTGCGTCTCGGGATCGAGTGGGTCGCCGACCTTCAGCTTTCGGGCAGCCTCGGCGAAGCTCGAGACGAACTCGTCGTACAGAGATTCCTCGACCAGGATGCGCGAGCGCGCCTCGCAGCTCTGGCCGGCCGAGTAGTAGATCGACCAGACCGAGCTCGGAATCGCGTCCGCCAGATCGGCATCGGCGAACACGACGTTCGGGCTCTTGCCGCCGAGCTCGAGCGTGAGCCGCTTGATCGGATCGGAGGCCATCCGCATGATCTCGCTCCCGGTGGCGGTCGAGCCGGTGAATGCAATCTTGTCGACCCCGGGATGGCGCACGAGGTGGGCGCCCACCGTCCGTCCAGGCCCCGGAACGACGTTGATCACTCCCGGCGGGAACCCGACCTCGCCCGCGAGCTCCGCCATGCGCAGAGCGGTCAGCGGGGTGGCGGAGTCCGGCTTCAGGACGATCGTGCAGCCGGCTGCGAGCGCCGGAGCGAGCTTCCACGTGGTCATCATCAGCGGGTAGTTCCACGGGACGATCTGACCGGCGACGCCGACCGGCTCCTTCAGGGAGTAGAAGAGAAGGGATCCGCCGATCGGGTTCGAGCGACCCGCGATCGACGCGATCGCGGAGCCGTAGAAGCGGAAGTTCTCGACCGCCTGCGCGAGCTCGGCCTTGACCGAGGAGATCGCCTTGCCCACGTTGCGCACCTCGAGCTCGGCCAGCTCCTTGCGGTTCGCGACGAGCGCATCCGCGAGCGCGTGGGACAGCCGCGAGCGCTCTGTCGGAGGCGTCTTGCCCCAGGCCCCGTCGAGGGCCTCGCGGGCGGCGCCGACCGCACGGTCGATGTCCTCTTCCGAGGCCATCGCCACGGTGGCGAGCGGCTCGCCGGTCGCGGGCTCGGTCAGCTCGCGAGTCTCGCCGGAGGCCGACTCGGTCAGCTCGCCGTTGATGAAGAGCCCGTACTCCCGCCCGGTCGCGACAGCCATCACGCCGGACGATAGCGACTCGGGGTTAACAGAACCTTTCCTGAGTCCTAACCCGGAGCGCATCAGGTGTTCACAGGCGTGTTCTTCACTGGAGGCGTCATCCGAGGGAAGGAGAAAGTCATGAAGGTCAAGCTGGGAGTGGCGAGCGTGCTCGCCGTCGCAGCACTCAGCCTCGCGTCGCTCGCCGCAGCCGCGGTGATCAACGGCACGGAGGGCGACGACTCGCTCATGGGTACGCCGTCCGCCGACCTGATCAACGGTCTCGGCGGAAACGACCAGATCGCCGCCCTTGACGGGGCGGACATCGTGCTCGGAGGCGCGGGCAACGATGCCGTGCGGGCCGGAGACGGCCAGGACACCGTCTGGGGCAACGGCGGGAACGACGCGCTTCACGGCGGAGACGGGAACGATCTCCTCCGCGGCCGCCACGGCGACGATCAGCTGTACGGCGGTGGAGAAGCCGACACGCTGTTCGCGGGCTACGGCGCAGACGAGCTCAACGGCGGCTACGGGCCGGACCACCTGTACGCGGTGGCCAGGGACCGTCAGCTCGACAAGCTCGACTGCGGACCGGGTCGCGACGTGGCGACCATCCGCGCCGGAGAGCCGTCGGTCGTCGTGAACTGTGAGCGGATCGAGGTCGCACAGGACGATCCGGCAGCGCCGAACGAGCCCGGTGAATCCGACACGTCCGAAGGGCCGTAGTAGTAGGTAGCGCTGACTCGCCAAGAACGGGGCCTGCGAGAGCAGGCCCCTCTTTTTGTGCGGGCTATCAAGAAAAGCTCGTCCGTATTTCGCCAAGCCCCCCTAGCGCTCGAACAGGGCCGCCTGGCCCTGGCCAACGCCCACGCACAACGTCGCGAGCCCATACCGGCCGCCGCGACGCCGGAGCTCGTGGAGGAGCGAGACGACGAGACGTGCGCCGCTCATTCCGAGCGGATGACCGAGCGCGATCGCCCCGCCGTTCACGTTCACGCGCTCTGGATCGAGACCGAGCTCGCGGATCACCGCCAGGCTCTGCGAGGCGAACGCCTCGTTCAGCTCGACCAGGTCGAGGTCGCCGGCGTCGATCCCCGTGCGCTCGAGCAGCTTCCGCACCGCCGGTACCGGCCCGATCCCCATCACGCGCGGGTCGACCCCTGCGACCGCATTCGCCACGAAGGCTCCGAGCGGCTCCACGCCGAGCGCCAGCGCTCGCTCCTCACTCGCGATCACGAGAGCGGCCGCGCCGTCGTTGATTCCGCTCGAGTTGCCGGCGGTCACCGAGCCCTCAGGCCGGAAGGCGGGCTTCAGCCCAGCGAGCTTGTCCGCGCTCGTGTCCGGCCGGGGATGCTCGTCTCGCGTCACGTCCCCAACCGAAACGAGCTCGTCGTCGAAGCGGCCGTCTTCGTGCGCGGCAGCCCAGCGTTGCTGCGACTGGAGCGCGAACGCGTCCTGGTCCTCCCGCGAGACCCCGTACCGCTCGGCCACGTTCTCACCCGTCTCGCCCATCGACTCGAGCGGAAACATCTCCTCCAACTTCCGGTTGGGGAATCGCCACCCGAGCGTCGTGTCGTAGACGACCTGGTTCCCGCGCGGGAAGGCGTGCTCCGCCTTGCCCAGGACGAGCGGCGCGCGGCTCATCGATTCGACTCCCCCGGCGACGAAGAGGTCGCCGTCACCGGCCGCGATCGCGTGGCAGGCGCCGACGACGGCGGAGAGGCCGGATGCGCAGAGCCGGTTGACGGTGACCCCGGCGACCGATTCCGGCAGCCCGGCGAGGAGCGCCGACATCCGGGCGACGTTGCGATTGTCCTCGCCGGCCTGGTTCGCGCAGCCGAGATAGACGTCCTCGATCTCGGCCGGATCGACGCCGCTGCGCTCCACCGCGGCCGCGATCGCGATCGCGGCGAGATCGTCGGCCCGGACTCCTGCGAGGCCCCCGCCGTAGCGACCGACCGGTGTGCGCACGGCTGAGAGGACGACCGCTCGACTCATCCGGCGCGCCGGGGCCTGCGCACGAGCTCGCCGCCGCAGTTGGGGCACGTGTGCGCGATCGACTCGGCACAGTCGGCGCAGAAGGTGCACTCGAAGGTGCAGATGAACGCCACGCCCTCCGCCGGGGTCGCCGCCTCGCAGCGCTCGCAGGCCGGACGGAGCTTGAGCGCCACTACGCCACGTAGTCGAGCCGCACGGGCTCCGGAAAGGCACCGATCGCGTCACCCCGGACGAGCAGCTCCTCGACGGCCTTCCGGCCCTCGTCGCCGTAGTCGCACGTCAGCTCGTTCACGTACATCCCGACGAAGCGGTCGGCCAAGTCGAGGTCGATCCCGCGACCGAAGCGCATCGCATAGCGCATCGCCTCGGGCCGGTTGTCGAGCCCGGCCCTGATCGAATCGAGCAGGACGGCCGAGAGATCCGGCAAGCGCTCGCCGATGTCCCGGCGGGCGACGTTGACGCCGAGCGGGAGCGGCAAGCCCGTCTCGAGGAGCCACCACTCACCGAGGTCGAGCGACTTGCTCAGGCCCTCGGAC
>JACDER010000321.1 GCA_013816275.1 Actinomycetota bacterium
GTCTCGGTGCCGCCGCGAATCGCCCGCGCCGGCATGGCGGCCGCGTGGCGCCTGCGCCTCCAGCCGAGCCCGCCCGGTTGGCTCGACATGGGCATGGGGGTGCCGCTGCTGGACACGACCCGGGCACGGGAGGAGCTCGGGTGGACGCCGCGGCGCGACGCTCTCGACACGCTCCGCGAGCTCCTGGAAGGCATCCGCGATCGTGCCGGCGCCGAGACGCCGCCCCTTGACCCAGACGCGGCGGGACCGTTGAGGGCGCGCGAGCTCGCCACTCTCGCCGGCACGAGAGAGCAGGCGTGAAAGCCGTCGTCTGGCACGGGCAGGAGGACGTGCGCGTCGACGAGATCGCCGACCCGGTGATCCGGGAGCCCACCGACGCGATCGTCCGCGTCACCTCGTCGGCGATCTGCGGCTCCGACCTGCACCTCTACGCGAAGCTCGGAGCGGTCATGCGCGAGGGCGACGTCCTCGGCCACGAGGCGATGGGCGTCGTCGAGGAGGTCGGCTCGGCGGTCGAACACATCCGCCCCGGCGACCGGGTCGTGATCCCGTTCAACATCTCCTGCGGCAGCTGCTTCTTCTGCGAGCGCGAGCTCTACAGCCAATGCGAGACGACGCGCGATACCGGCATTCTGCCGCGGCGAGCGAGCCTGCTCGGCCGCGGCAAGGGTGCCAGCCTGTTCGGCTACACCCACCTCTACGGCGCCGTTCCCGGCGGTCAGGCCGACTATCTTCGCGTCCCGCAGGCGCACTTCGGGCCCATCCCGGTGCCGGAGGGAGCGCCTGACACGCGCTACCTGTTCCTCTCGGACGTCCTTCCGACGGCATGGCAGGCAGTCGTCTACGCCGACGTGCCGTCCGGCGGCACTGCCGCCGTCTTCGGGCTGGGGCCGATCGGCCAGATGTGCGCCCGGATCGCGCTGCTGCGCGGCGCCGGCCGCGTGATCGGGATCGACCGTGTGCCCGCGCGGCTCGCGATGGCGGCGCGGCACGGGGTCGAGACGATCGACGAGGATGCGGTCGACGGGACGCACGAGGTCGTCGTCGAGCTGACTGGCGGGCGCGGTGCGGACTCGGTGATCGACGCGGTGGGGATGGAAGCGCACGGCTCGATCCTCGATGCCGTGCTGCAGATGACGAAGATCCAGCTCGACCGGACGCACGCGCTGTGGCAGTGCATGCGCTCCGTGCGGCGCGGCGGCACGCTGTCGCTCTCGGGCGTCTACGGCGGGCCGGTGCAGCTCTTCCCGCTCGGCGACCTCTTCGACATGGGCGTGACGCTCCGGATGGGCCAGGCGAACGTGCGCCGTTGGGTGCCGGAGATCCTGCCGCTGCTCGAGGACGACGCCGATCCGCTCGGCATCGGCGACCTGACGACGCACGAGCTACCGCTCGACGCGGCGCCGCAGGCGTACGCGATGTTCCAGCGGAAGGAGAACGGCTGCGTGAAGGTCGTCCTGCACCCCGACAACGGCGTTGGCCGAGCGCGCGGCATGGGTGCCCAGAGCGCCGAATGACTCGCTGCCGGTCGCGCCTGGTTTCCAGGTTGCGGGCCGGGGAACAGCCATCAGGATGGTCTCTGTTGCCGATTTCGTTCTCGCCCGTCTCGCGGAGTGGGGCGTGCGCCGCATCTACGGCTACCGGTGACGGCATCAACGGCTTCCTCGGCGCGCTCGACCGCGCCGGCGGCGAACCGGCCTCGTCCAGGTGCGCGTCGTCCAGAAGTCACTGCTCGCGAAGGTCGGGAAAGCCGAGCGC
Source organism: Actinomycetota bacterium (assembly GCA_013816275.1). Taxonomy (GTDB): domain Bacteria; phylum Actinomycetota; class Thermoleophilia; order Gaiellales; family Gaiellaceae; genus JACDER01. The sequence continues at coordinate 1,759 of JACDER010000321.1, forward strand.
TCTCACGGCTGCTCGGGTAGCGCCGACCGAGAGGAAGACTCGCTTGGCCTCGTCCAGTCCCCGCGTTCTCGGCGTCTACGAGACGGTGCTCTACGCATCTGACGTGGTCCTCGCGGTGAGCTTCTACTCCGAGGTGCTCGGGCTGACGCTGATCGAGGAGCCGGGCGAGCTCAGTGCCGCCTTCCGGCTCGACGACGGCGGCGTGTTGCTCGTTTTCGATCCCCGGCGTGCATCGGCACCCCACCGCCCCGTTCCCTCACACGGTGCGACGGGACCCGGACACGTCGCGTTCGCTCTGTAGGCAGGCGGCCTCGACCCGCTCTCTGCCGAGCTTCGCCAGCGGGAAATCGAGATCGAGCGCGAAATCACTTGGGACCGGGGAGGCCGATCGTTGTACGTGCGCGACCCGGCCGGCAACTCGGTCGAGCTCATAGAAGGCGAGGTGTGGCCAA
>JACDER010000322.1 GCA_013816275.1 Actinomycetota bacterium
CTCATACGCATGGCGAACCACGTTCGAGCACGCCTCGTTCACAGCGAGGCGGAGGTCGGCGAGCGTGTTGTCGTCGAGGCCGAGGGAAGCGGCGAAGTTGGTGACCGCGCGGCGAACCTCTCCCAGGTTCTCGCTTCGCGCTGGAAGTGAAAGCTCGAATTCTCCGACGTCATTCATAGGTAGCCGCCTCTCGCGTCCCGGAGAGGTACTACCCAGAGTCGGGTCCAGCTACACCATCAGAACAGGCTGTTGTCGCTCAGAACCGCGGCTCCGATGTGCTCGCGCCCCAAAGAGGTGACAATCCGGCCCCTCGGCGTGCGCTGGATGAAGCCGAGCTGGAGCAGGTAGGGCTCGTAGACGTCCTCGATCGTGTCGGGCTCCTCCCCGAGAGCGACGGCGAGGGTCGACAGGCCGACCGGCCCGCCGTCGAAGCGCTCGACGATCGCGCGCAGGAGTTCCCGGTCCATCGGCTCGAGGCCGCGCCCGTCGATCTCCAGGAGCTCGAGCGCTTCCTGCGCGATCTCCGGCGAGACCTTTCCGTTGTGGCGAACCTCGGCCACGTCGCGCACGCGGCGAAGAATGCGGTTCGCAATCCTGGGCGTTCCGCGCGAACGGCGCGCGATCTCTGCGGCCGCGTCCGCTGCGACCTCCACGTCGAGGATGTGGGCAGATCGCCGGACGATCGTCCCGAGCTCCTCCGCGTCGTAGTACCCGAGCCGGTAGGTCATCCCGAAGCGGTCCCGCAGCGGCGTCGTCAGCAGCCCCGTTCGCGTCGTCGCACCGACGAGCGTGAACCGGGGAAGATCGAGCGTCAGCGTGCGCGCGGCCGGGCCCTGCCCGACGACGATGTCGAGACGGAAGTCTTCGAGCGCCGGGTAGAGGATCTCCTCCACGGCGCGATTGAGCCTGTGGATCTCGTCCACGAAGAGGATGTCGCGGGGCTCGAGCGCGGTGAGGATGGCCGCCATGTCGCCCTTGCGCTCCAGCGCCGGCCCGGCCACGCAGCGGATGCCCACCCCGAGCTCGTGGCGGAGGATGTACGCGAGGCTGGTCTTTCCCAATCCCGGTGGCCCGACGAGGAGGACGTGGTCGAGCGCCTCCGCCCGAGCGCGCGCCGCGCTGAGCGCGATCTCGAGCTGCTCCTTGATCCGCGGCTGCCCGACGAACTCGGTCAGGCTCGGCGGCCGGAGCGAGACCTCGACCAGATCCTCGGTGCCGTCTTCCAGCGCGGGAGCCAGGAGCTGGTCTTTCACGCAGCCCTCCTGAGCGCGAGCCGGACACGCTCCTCGGCGGGCAGCTCCGGATCGATCTCGGCGAGCGCCTGGTCGGCCTCGAGGAGCGAGTACCCGAGCTCCATGAGAGCCTCGCGGGCTACGAGCTGCGGCCTGCCGCCCTGCTCGGGGACGGAAGCAACGTCGCCGAGCTTCTCTTTCAGCTCGAGCACAACCCGCTGCGCGGTCTTCCGGCCGATGCCCGGAATGGCCTCGAACCGGGCCGTGTCGTCGAGCGCAATCGCGCGCCGCAGCTCAGCGGGCGTCGAGCCCGACACGATCGCGAGCGCAACCTTGGGGCCTACCCCTGAGACCGAGAGCAGCTGCTCGAAGAGCTCGCGCTCCTCCGCGTCCGCGAACCCGTAGAGCTGGAGCACGTCCTCACGGACGTGCAGGTAGGTCTCGATCACGATCTCGCCCTTGCCGCGCGCCTTCTGCGCCGCCCGCCGCGTGGGCTGGACGAGGTAGCCGACCCCGCCCACGTCGAGCACGATCGCGTCGGTGCCGCGCGCGACCGCCGTACCTCGCAGCCGCGCGATCATCCGACGGCCTGTCTGAGGAGCGGGGGCGCGAGCGCGTGGCAGATGGCGACCGCGAGCGCGTCGGCCGCGTGGTTCGGACGCGGTTCCTCGGCGAGCCTCAGAATCGCCTTGACCATCTTTTGCACCTGCGTCTTGTCAGCGTGGCCGTAGCCGCAGATCATCTGCTTGACCCGGTTCGGCGCGTACTCAGCGGCTTCGACACCTGCGCGCGCGCACGCGACGAGCACGGCGCCTCTGGCCTGTCCGACGGAGAGCGCGGTACGGGCATCGACGCCGACGAAGGACTCCTCGAGCGCGGCGGCCTCCGGATGATGCGCCTCGACGAGCTCCTCCACCCCGTCGAAGATCATCCTGAGCCTGAGCGCCGGATGCATGCCCGCAGGCGTT
>JACDER010000323.1 GCA_013816275.1 Actinomycetota bacterium
ACGGCGACCAGTCGCCGTAGTGGTCGCATAACGCCTCCTGGTGGTGGCGAAAGACGCCGATCTCCAGATCCTCGTGCTCGCGCGTGACCTCGCCGGCGAACAGGTCGATCGCCCAGCCGCCGCAGACGAACCAGGGGTGGGGGTAGCTCTCGAGCTCGGCGAGCGCCGGGGCGATGTCCTCGAACGAGCTCAGGCGAGCTTCTCGCGGACGAGCTGGCTGACCGCGGAGCCGTCCGCGCGCCCCGCGACCTGCGGCATCACGTCGGCCATCACGCGTCCGATGTCGCGCATGCTCGTCGCGCCGACCTCGGCGATCGCGTCGTCGACGATCTCCTCCAGCTCCGCCTCCGAGAGCGGTTCCGGCATGAACTCCTCGAGGATCTCGAGCTCGTCTTCCTCGGCCTGCGCCTGCTCCTCGCGCTCGCCCGCGCGAAAGGCCTCGGCCGCCTCGGTCCGCCGCTTTCGCTCGCGCTGGAGAACCTGCAGCTCTTCGTCGTCGTGCAGAGGGCGCTGCAGCTCCTTCTCGGCCGAGCGCAGCGCGGACAGGATCAGGCGGAGGGCGTCACGGCGGGCCGCATCCCGCGCCTGCATCGCCTCCTTCAGCTCCTCCTCGATGCGGACGATCAGCGTCATGTCGAACCGAGGATGTGCCAGTGGAGGTGGAGGACCGTCTGCCCGGCGCCCTGGCCGACGTGCACGGCGAGGCGGTAGTCCTCGAGGCCGGCCTCCCGCGCCGTGTCGGCCACGAACTCGAGCATGCGCTTCGCCTCGTCCGCCGGAAATTCTCCGATCTCGCGGAAGCTCGAGATGTGCCGCTCGGGCAGGACGAGCAGATGCGTGTCGGCCTGCGGGTTGATGTCGCGGATCGCGACGAAGCCGGCGCCGGCGTGGACGTGGTCGCCCTCGGCGTAGAGCTTGCAGAAGAGGCAGTCCTCAGGCAGCGAGAATCCCCTCCTCGGTGACCGCGCGGGCGCGGGCGTGGACGAGCTCGCCGGGGCTGCCCTTGACGAGCCAGGGCGAATAGTCGTCCCCGTAACCCCGGCCGGGCCGATCGACGAGCACGATGTCCTCACGGCCGAGCTTCGCGCGCCAGTGCGCGAGGCAGGCCGCGCGGGAGGCCTCCCGCAGCCGTGCGCCCCGCTCCTTCTTCACATCGGCGGGAACCGTGTCGTCGGTTTGCGTGCGGGTCCCCGGGCGCGGCGAGTAGGGAAAGACGTGCACCTTCGTGATTCCCGCGCGGGCGACGACGCCGAGCGTCCGCTCGAACGCGGCCCCGTCCTCGCCGGGGAAGCCGACGATGACGTCGCTCGTCAGGTTGAAGCCTTCGGCATGCTCGATCCGGCGCAGGAAGGTGCCTGCGGTGTAGCGCCGGGACATCCCACGCAGGATCGTGTCGTCACCGGACTGAAGCGGTACGTGCAGGTGCCGCGAGACGGTGGGCGTCTCGCGCATGGCGGTGACGAGCTCGGCGCTGACGTGGTTCACCTCGATCGAGGACAGCCGGAGTCGCGACACGCCTGGGAGTTTTCCGGCCTCGCGCAAGAGGCGCGCGAGCGTATAGCCGGCCTCGCGGTCTCGGTAACAGCCGAGGTTGATCCCGGTCAGGACGATCTCGCGATGGCCCTGGTTGGTGCGGCGCCTGATCTCCGCGAGCACGGCGGTCGCCGGGCGGCTCCTCGATGCGCCGCGGACGAGCGGCACGACGCAGAACGAGCACGAGAAGCTGCACCCGTCCTGGACCCTGACGAAGGCGCGCACGCGATCGATGCGGGCATCCGCCTGCACGCACCCGATCGGGCCGACCGCATCCGCGACCAGGTCCGGGGTCTCCTCGCTTCGGCCGCGGACGACGGTGACGTTTTGGGGCAAGCCTGCGAATCCATCTCCGGCCAGGTTTGCGCCGCAGCCGGTCACGAACACACGCGAGTGTGTGCGCGCGGCGCGCGCGGCTGCATGCCGCGACTTCCGGACGGCCTCGTGCGTGACGCAGCAGGCGTTGACGACCGCGACGTCGGCTCCTTCCTGCGTTTGGTGGTGCCCGTCCCCGAGCAGGCGCTCGCGGATCTCCTGTGCATCCGAGTAGGAGACCTTGCACCCCAGGAAGCGAACGGAAAACGAGGCCACGTGGGCCGGAACTCTACTTGGGGCCGCTCCAGAGGTCTGCCGCCCAGCCGTCCAGCTCGCGGCGCTCGACGTGC
>JACDER010000324.1 GCA_013816275.1 Actinomycetota bacterium
CGTCCGCCGCGTCCGGGCGGGCGAGTCTCGACATCGCGTCGCTCATCTCCGCCCGCCTCCGCTCGTCTCCGAGCAGCGAGCGGACGACCTCGGCCGCGTGCCCGATCTCGGGCTCGGGGACGACTACGGCGCCGCCGCCCTGTTCGAAGTAGCGCGCGTTCTTCGTCTGGTGGTCGGCGGTCACGTTCGGCGAGGGGACGAGGACGGCCGGCTTCCCCGCGGCGGCCACCTCCCAGATCGAGCTCCCGGCGCGCGCGAGGACGACGTCGCATGCCGCGAGCGCCGCCGAGAAGTCGTCCGTCCACGGAAGCAACACGTAGTCGGGCCGCGAGACACGGGGGCGCAGGGCGTCCTCGTAGCGCTCACCGCAGAGATGCAGGACGGCGGGACCCGTTGTGCCGAAGGCCTCGACCGCCGCGTCGTTCAGCGCCTGCGCGCCCTGCGATCCCCCGAAGACGAGCAGGACGTGGCCGTCGGGCGGAAGCCCGAACCGCCGTCGCCCCTCGTCCTTCGCGACCGGGTCCGTTTGTGGAACGGGCCGGCCGACGACGCGGTATTTCGCCCCATCCCGATCCTCTGTGGCGTAGGCGAGGAACACGCGTCGCGCGAACGGAGCGGCGAGACGATTGGCGAGGCCGAAGTGCGCGTCCCCCTCGGTCAGCGCCGCCGGAATCCGGTGCCTCCACGCCGAGTAGACCATCGGCCCAGCGACGTACCCGCCCCCGCCGAGGACGACGTCCGGCCGGCGCCGCTCGATGATCCGGCCGCACGCAGCCGGCGCGCGGAGCGCGAGCAAGATCGAGCGGCCCAGCGCCGCGCCCGGCCGGCGGGGGATCCCGGAGATCCTGAAGGTGTCGAGCTCGAATCCGGCAGCGGGGACGAGGCGGGCCTCAGCCCGATCGGGCGACCCGGCGAAGCTCACGCTCACGCCCCGCCTCCGCAATGCGTCGCCGATCGCCAGCGCGGGCGTCACGTGCCCCGCCGTCCCCCCGGCTGCGATCAGACACGCGAGCTGCTCGTTCTGCTTCACGATCGCGACCGATGTTAAGGAGGATGCCGACGGCGGCGAGCGCGACTACGAGGTTGGAGCCTCCGTAGGAGACGAACGGGAGCGGGATCCCGGTCAGCGGGGCGAGGCCGAGGACGGCGGCGAGGTTGACGGCGGCCTGCGCGCAGACAAGAGTGACGATGCCGGCGGCAAGCGTCTTGCCGAAGGGGTCGGTGCAGCGGAGCGCAATCCTGAGCCCGGCGTACGCGAAGGCGGCGTAGGCGGCGATCAGCCCCATGGAGCCGACGAAGCCGAGCTCCTCGCCGATGACCGCGAAGATCATGTCCGTGTGCGCCTCGGGGAGGTAGGAGAGCTTCTGGACGCTGTGACCGAGCCCTGTACCGAAGAACCCGCCGGAGCCGAGCCCGATGATCGCCTGCACCGTCTGGTAGCCCGCGCCCTGCGAGTCGCCCCACGGGTTGAGGAAGCTGAAGATCCGCGCGCGCCGGTACGGCTCGAACCAGGCTGCCGCAACTCCGAGCACGGTGACGATCGTCCCGCCGGCCAGCAGAGTCCGGCCCGGCGTGCCCGCCACGGCGAGCATCCCGCCGATCATGAGGACGAGGGCGATCGCGGTTCCGAGGTCCGGCTCGGCGAGCAGCAGCACGCAGAAGATCCCGATCAGGAGGCCCATCGGGCGCGCCAGCTCGCGCAGCGATCGCGGCGCGCCTCTCCGGGTCAGGAACCAGGCCGCCCACACCGCCAGAGCGAGCTTCGCCAGCTCCGAAGGCTGGAAGACGACGGGGCCGAACGAGATCCAGCGCCGCGCTCCGTTGACAGCGGTGCCGAGGATGAGGACCGCGACGCAGAGGACGAGGCTTCCCAGCACCAGCATCGGAGCGAGCTTGCGCAGCGTCCGGAAGTTGATCCTCGAGAAGACGAACAGCAGGACGAGCCCGATTGCGGCGTAGATCCCCTGGCGCTTCAGGAACGAGTTGGGATCCCCGTTCGAGATCGCGGCCGACGCCGAGGTCGCGCTGTAGACCATCACGAGCCCGAAGGCGACGAGTGCGAGCGTGACGAGGACGAGGACCTGGACGTCGAGCTGACTGCGCTTCACGCCAGAGCCTCCACGAGGCGCCTGAAGGAATCGCCCCGCTCCTCGAAGTTCCGGAACTGGTCGTAGCTCGCGCAGGCCGGCGA
>JACDER010000088.1 GCA_013816275.1 Actinomycetota bacterium
CGCGATGATCGTCCCGGCCTCGCTGTCGATCGTGACGAACGCTTTCAGCGGCCGCGACCGGGTGCGGGCGATCGCGCTCTGGGGAGGAGCGTCAGGGCTCGTCAGCGGGCTCGGCCCGCCTGTCGGCGGAGTCCTCACCGAGGTGGCCGGCTGGCCCTCGATCTTCTGGGCCACCCTCGTGGTCGTCGCGGTGATCCTCGCCTTTGCGTATCCGGGCGTCGCGGAGTCGTGCGACGAGACCGCGGTACGCACGATCGACTACGGCGGCGCTCTCTTCCTCGCCGGCGCGATCACGACGCTGTCGCTGACGCTGATCGAAGGGCCGAGCTGGGGCTGGCTTTCGACGCCGACCGCCGTCTCGTTCGCGCTGGCGGCGGCGTTACTGGCCGGGCTCGTCCTCGTCGAGCGGAGGTCGGCGAATCCGGTCGTCGTTCTCTCGATGCTTCGGCACCGGAACTTCGTCGGCGGGATGGTGGTCAAGCTCGTCGTCAACTTCGTTCTGGCCGGGCTCCTGTTCATGCTCCCGATCTACCTCCAGGAGATCCTCTACTACTCGCCACTGGAGGCCGGCGTGCTCCTGCTTCCGCTCAGCGGGACGTTCCTCCTCTCACTGCCGCTCGGAGGAAGGCTGATGGAGAACTACGGGCCGAGGCTCCCCATGGTGGCCGGGCTGCTGCTCGCGACCGTCGGCCTCCTCTTCATCGCGGACGTCTCGCCCTCGACCTCCTATGTCGACCTCTGGCCGCCGATGCTCGGCCTCGGGTTCGGCGTCGGCCTCGTGCTCACTCCCATGAACGCGACCGCGGTGAACGCGGTTCCGGTTCGGCAGCACGGCGCGGCGACCGGGGTCCTGACGACCGTGATCGGACTCGGCAGCGTCCTCGGCGTCGCGATCACAGCCGGCGTTTTCAGGACGCTCGAGGACGAGCGCCTCGATCACGTCCTCGCCAAGACAGGCCCGCGGCTACCCGACTCGACCGAGCGGATCCTCGAGGGCGTTCTCGTTCACGCTCAGAACGCCGAGCAGGAACTCGCCCGGTTCGGCCCGCAGGCGCAGGGGAACATCATCGCCGCCCTGCGGGAGGCGTTCGTCTTCGGGATCTCGAACGCGCTCACGGTCTCGGTCGTGGTCGCCGCCGCCGGCGCGTTCGCGACGCTCCTGATCTTAAAGCGGCGTCCTACTGCCCGAAGCTCGGATTGTTGATCCGAGGCCCGAAGAGGATGTTCCCCATCATCGAGTGATCCTCGTGGAAGAGGATGTGGCAATGGAACACCGCTTCGCCCTCGAACGTCCGGTAGCGCTGCTTGATCAGAACGGTTCCCGGCTTGCCGTGGCGGATGTGCGGGATGCTGACGACATCCTGGAAGTTGTGGATGGCGACGTCGTGCCCGTTGATCTTCTCGACGATGAAGTCGTTCGTGTGGATGTGGAACGGGTGGTCCTCGGTGGAGACGTTCCGTAGCAGCCACTCCTCGGTCTGTCCGAGGTTCACGCGCTCGTCGACACGGCGAGGGTTGTAAAGCTTGTTGTTGATGTAGAACGCGTTCGGGAACGGCGGCTTGATCCGGAAGGTCAGCTGCCTGTAGCGGTTGACCGGGTCGTTCTGGACGTCGCGGATGAGCGCGGCCTGCCGCGGAGAGACGATGTCGGGGACCTTCTGGGGCCGGACCGGCCCGCCGCGTGAGACGACCTTCATGAGCTTGTACTCGCCGTACTTCTCGAAGCCCTGGTCGAAGGCGAGGCTCCGGATGTAGTACGTGCCGGCGCTCGGACCCCGGACCAGGATCGAGTAGCGCTTCGCCGGGGGCACGAGCAGGCGCTTAGACGCCCAGGTGCGCCCGACCGGGTTCCCGTCCTCGCCGATGACGTTGAACTTCCTTCCCCCGAACGAGAGCTTGTACCAGTGGTCGTTCGAGATGTTCCCGATCTGCCAGAGCTGGAGCTCGCCGGGGCGAATCGTCAGCGTCGGTTGGTAGTGGCCGTTGACGAAGTTCCTCTCTGTCTTGGTCGACAGCCACGGGCTGTTGACGTTGATCAGATTGCCATCCGCTCTGAGCCCGACGGCCTGCAGGGCCATCACGCGTCGCTTGATGTGGCGGAGCCAGGGAATCTCGCGCAGGACGTCTCCGACCTCGATCAATCCTGCGAGCCCCGGATACACCTGACCGTCGACCAGCCCGTGGAGGTGCGGGTGGTACCAGTAGAGGCCCTGCTCGTGATCACGCGGGATGTGGACGATGATCTTCACGGACTTCCTCGGCCTCACGCTCTTCGAGGTGACCGCAGGGGCGATCGTCCGCAGCACGTTGTCGGCCAGGGCCGCCGGCGAGACCCTGAAGCCGTGGAAGTGCAGGTTCGTGATCTGGCTGAGCTTGTTGATGAACTTCATTTCGATCGTGTCGCCCGGCTTCACATGCAGCGTCGGACCGGGGAACGTCCCCGTGAACGTCCGCGTGTGCTTGAAGCGGCTCCCGTTGATGATCGCGCTCCCGTCGTGTGGTGCGAACGTCACGCGCAGGACGCCGTTGCGGCTGCTGATCACCTTCGGCTCGCTGTAGGGCGTCGGCGTCAGCTTGGCGAGCGGCGGCGGCTTCCCCTTCGCGGCCACCGCGTAGCGCCCGCTCGAGAGCGAGCCGTGGACATGCCCGGAGGCGCTCTGCGAACGGCTCGGTTCTGCCTTCGAGCTCGACGGCAGGGCCTTGGACGCGGCGATGCCCACGAGCGCGACAACGGCGACGAGGAGGACCAGCGCGAACGGAGCGAAGAGAGAGTGGCGCCGCATGGGCGTTATTTGAACATTTTTTCGACCGGGACGTAGTCGAGGTCGAATCCGAAGTGGCGGGGCCCCAGCAGCTCGAGGCCCCGAGGCGTTCGGTGCGCGTCGGCGCCGCGCCAGCCGAGCACGGCCACGCGCTGTCCCTCCGCCACCTCGTAGTTCGTGTGCGGCTCTCCGGTCTCGAGGTCGATGACGGCGAGGCAGTCGGGGCTCGTCACATACGACTCCCCGTTCAGCCACGAGACGTGCGATTCGTTCTTGAACCAGATCGTGAACGTGTCCCGGCCGGCGGCGAGCTGATGCCGCCCGACGCCGAAGGCGTGGCCGCCGCCCTCGAGGCCGGTCGAGACCACGTCTCCGCGGAAAAGCACCGTCGCGCCGATCGCATCCGCCGCCGCGGTCACCGGGTCGGCTCCGCGCGCACGGGCCTCCCGGATCGCCCGTCCGGCCTCGAGCGCGCGCGTCAGGGTGCCATGGGCCATTACTCCGGTCGCCTCATCCGCGCGCATCAGGTAGCAGGCGAACGCGATGTCCCCGTACACGGCTTCCGTCAGGGCCCGGCCGATCCGGTCGGCCATGGCTGCGCTCGTCCCCGATCGAAGGACGGTCACGTTCCCCCATACGTCCACCATCGAGACCGGGAAGACGGACCGGCCGAGCACGGCCGGGACGGATTGGGACAGCTCCGGGAGCGCCCTGCCGCCTCCGTAGTCCACGTCGACCGGCGTCAAGCCGAGCGCGACCGCGGCGGCGATCGGCCCGGGCACGTTCCCGGCTCCGATCTCGCCCGGGACGACGGCTCCGAGCTCGACCCCCGCCGAGTCGGCGAGCTCGCGCAGCGCGGCGAGCATCGGGGGAGCACCCGGAGCGGTCAGGCCGAGCCGTTCCGCCTCCTCCGGGGGCGGTGGCTCGCCGGAGGCTCCGCTCCCGAGCTCGGCCACCGTTGCCGTCCACGTGTCCGGCGGAAGCTCGGACAGCGCCCGGCATTCGACCGGAAGCGCTCCCCGCAGCGCCTCGCGTCCCAGCTCGGGCGGGCCGCCCCCACCGGTGCCGAGCAGGGTCAGTCCCCGGAGGAAGTCGTCGGAGTCCTGCTCGGTCTCCAGCCGCACGCGGCCAGCCTAGTGTTCAAGACCGGCCGAACGCCCCCTCGCGCTTCCGGCGCGTCGGCTAGATGCCTAGTGGCTATCCCGCCGGGCGAGCCGCGCGAAGCGCCTGAGCGCGAGCCACGCGACCCGGCCGGCGAGCACGTCTGACGCGGTGCCGACGCCGCTCGGATTCCAGGTCATCACCGTCGCGACGAACGAGCCGCGGCTCCAGAAGACGAGCCCGTTGTCGTGGCGAACGATCGAGTGCCATCCGGCCTTGTGTGCGACCCGAACGTTTCCAGGCAGGAAACGAGAGAGCTTGCCGGGGTCCTGGACGTGCGCGAGCTCGTACAGCAGGTACCGCGCGCACGAGGGGCTGAACGAGGGAAAGCGCTTCGCGAGGAGACCCTTGCCCGCCGCGGCGAGCTCGACGTACCGGATCAGCCGGGCGAGATCCCAGGCGGTCGTGTACTTGCCGGGGCTGAGGTACGGCTGGCTCACGGTGCCGACTGGGATCGGCGGAGCTCTCTTGTCGCGAGGCTCGACGACGTAGCTGCCGTCCATCTCCGTGTCGCTGATGCCGAGCGCCCGGAGCATCCCGTCGATGGCGTAGCCGCCTCCGGCGAGGTCGGCGAGCTCGTTGGCCGACTGGTTGTCCGAGTAGATGAGCATCGCCCGCATCAGCTCGGCCACGCTGGTCCCGGGATGCGGCGGGGCGCGTACAGTCCGAAGGACGGCGACCGCGATCGCGAGCTTGAGTGTCGAGGCGGCGGGGAATCGTGCGCGGGCGTTCCACGCCGCGCCGCGGCCGCTGGTCAGATCCTCCACGTACACGGCGGACGTTCCGGGAAAGCGACGCGCGAGCCTTCCGATCAGGTTCATCAGCTTGCCGTCGCGGACGCTCAGCACGTAGCGCGGCGCGGCGCTGGCCGGGAGCCCGAGCACGGGCCGTACGGTGGTCGACGCCCCGTGTCCGCGGGCATCGACTGCGGTTACCCGGATCGAGACGTCTCGCGGCGGCAGCCGCACATGGAACGAGAAGCGACCGCTGCGCGGCGTCTGCATGCCCCGCAGCCGGCCGTCCACGCGGACGACGACCCGCACTGCGCGGCGGCCCACCCGTCCGGAGATCGCTCCGAAGGAGGCCTGGTTCGGCCCGGGGACGAGGACGACCGGCGGCGCCGGCGCGGCGACGTATCCGATCACAGGTGCGCCGTGCGGTGGGTACGGTGATGCTCCGGCGCGCGAAAAGCGCCGCCGGGCAAGGACGCAGGGAGCGCTCGTATGCGTCGCATACGGGCGCGACTGAGGACGCCGCCCGGCGCGGCTTTGCAGCCGCCGGAGCGCGCCGTATCCACCGGATGGTGCACTACGAGAGTATTTTCGTGTTTTCCACGGCCCGGCGCGCTTCCAGCTCGTACGGATTCTGCTCGTAGGGCACCGTCAGCCAGGCCCGGAAGACCCGCAGCGGATGATGCTGCATCTGCCAGACATGGCAGAGCTCGTGGCAGACGAGATCCTCGGACGCGGTGCCGGATCCGGGCCGGTCACGCAGGAGGATCGTCCAGGGAAGCGCGTACCCGTCGTAGCGGCGCATGCGCGGGAGCCGGAAGAGCCACGGAAGCGTGAGCATGCGGACACCTCGGATCGAGACCGGCCGGGGGTAGAGCCGGAGCCGGTCGAGCCGCGCCTTCGCGCGCGCCAGCTCTCCAGTCACGACTACGCAGCGAGCGGCGTCAGCACCAGCACGGCGGACAGGTCCGCCGCCTGCTGGTAACTGAAGCGGAACAGGAACGGCGAGACGATCTGGGAGACCCGTGCTTGCTGCGCGACCGGGAAGTCACCGGTCGTGAACGGGCTGGCCCCCTCCAGGGTCTGCTTCAGGGGATGATCGAGCTCTTCCTCGAAGTCGTCCTTGCGGAAGAAGAGCGCATAGGTCGGGTTCGATCCCACCTTCGGCGGCTGGAGGGCCACGACCGAGTCGACGCCGTCGACGTACTTGAAGGTGTAGAGCGCCAGCTCGAGTGACTCGCGGTGCAGGAGCCGCGCCCGCTGGACGGTTGCCTTCCCCTCGCCGATCGCGCATCTGCCCGAGGCCGATCCGATCCCGCACAGCACGTACTCGACGCTGTTGTCGGTGGAGAAGACTTCGATGTCTTCGGGCGCTTGGCTCTGCGCGAGCGCGATGTGGCTGATCGGCGTCTCCTGCGTCGAGGGCTCGACCGCCGGCGGGATCCGGGGGATGACGGCGACGAGTTGCTGGCCGCTGGCCAGGCGGTACTGGCCGCCGACGACGCTGGCGATGTCCCTCGTCTTGACGAAGTCGCTTCCTTCGGGCTTCCAGCTGGACCAGGCAACGCCGCTGCTGGAGCTGCCTCGCCCCATCAGCACGATGAACGCTCCGACGGCGGCACCGAGGACGACGGCGAGGAGCGCATAGGCGACGCGGAAGCGCAGGCCATGCGGCTCGACCGGGCGACCGTGTGTCGGCGCCGTGATGACCAGAGGCT
>JACDER010000089.1 GCA_013816275.1 Actinomycetota bacterium
CAACACCTGATCCTTGGTCAACCAGGCGCGGCGTGCCTGACCGATCCCGAACTCGACGTAGTCGAGTGCCGCGATCTGGTGGGCGTCGCTCGTGACCGCGATCTTGAGGCCGGCCTCGGCGGCCGCCCGGGCATGCGTGTCGCGCAGGTCGAGCCGGTCCGGCTGGGAGTCGATCTCGAGGAAGGTGCCGGTTTCGAGAGCCTTCTCCACCACGCGCGCGAAATCGAGATCGGAAGGCGGGCGCCGGTTGAGCTTGCGGCCGGTCGGGTGGCCGATCGAATCAACGTGCGGGCTCTCCATCGCGGACACGATCCGGTCGGTGACGTCGCTGCCGAGCGACGAGTGGACGGACGCGACCACCCAGTCGCACTGCACGAGCAGGTCGTCCGCGAAGTCGAGCGAGCCGTCGGTGCGGATGTTGACCTCGATCCCCTTGAGGATGAGGAACGGCGCCAGCTGATCGTTCAGGGAGTCGATTTCCTTCCACTGGGCCTCGATCTTCCCGTCGCGCAGGTAGTGGGAGTGGTCCGTGACCAAGAGGTAGCGGTAGCCGCGATCCCGGGCCGCACCGGCCATCTCCTCGATCGTGTTCCTACCGTCCGCGGACCAGGTCGAGTGAGAATGGAGGTCGCCGCGGAGGTCCTTCAGCTCGACGAGCTCCGGCAGCTCGCGGCTACGGGCCGCGTCCAGCTCACCGGTGTTCTCGCGCAGCTCCGGAGGGATGAACTGGTAGCCCAGGTGCTCGTACAGCTCCTCCTCGGTCGCCGCGGTGAAGACTTCCCCTGTCTCGATGTCCTTGACCCCGTACTCGGACACGGAGAGGCCCCGCTTGACCGCGTCCTCGCGCAGGGCGACGTTGTGCTCCTTCGAGCCGGTGAAGTGCTGGAGCAGGTTGCCGTAGCACTCGGGCGGAACGACCCGGAGGTCGAACCGGAAGCCCTCGTTCGAGATCACGGTCGCCTTGGTCGGGCCTTGCGCGACCGTCTCGGCGACCCACGGAAGCTCGACGAAGTAGTCGATCAGCGCAAGCGGGTCCACGGCCGTCGCGATGATGTCCAGGTCGCGAACGGTCTCGGAGCGGCGGCGCGCGCTTCCGGCTTCGGACACCTGGTCGGAGGCCGGATGCTCACGCAGCGTCTCGACGACGGCGAGGAGGAACGGGAGGGCGCGCCCCAGCAGCGTCCGCGGCGGGCCAGACGGCTTGGCGGCGAGCGCTTTGAGGATGTTCTCCTCCGTCTTCGCGCCGAGGCCGGGCAACACTCGGAGTCGCTCCTGCTGTGCGGCGTCCTTCAGCTCCTCGACGGTCGTGAGGCCGAGCTCTTGCCAGATCCGCCGCGCGGTCTTCGGCCCGAGCCCAGGCAACCGCATGAAGGTGATCACCCCGGCGGGGATCCGCCCCTTGCGGTCCCGCAGAGCCTGGATCTCGCCTTCCTCGACGATCTGGACGATCTTCTCCTCGATCGTCTTCCCGATCCCGGTCAGGCTCTTCGCCTTGCCGTCGAGGGCCATCTGCGCGATGCCGGCCGGCGTCTCGCGCATGACCGTGGCGGCCCGGCGGTAGGCGACGACGCGGAAGGAATCCGCGCCCTCGATCTCGAGCAGGTCCGCGAGGAGGTCGAACTGGTCGGCGACGTCGGCGTTGCGGGGAAGCGTCGTGCTCACACAGCGATGATACGAACGTGCGAGCAGTCGTCTGCCTGCCGACGTACAACGAGCGCGAGAACCTCGAGCCGATGGTCCGCGCGCTCGGCGAGGTGTTGCCCGAGAACGGCGGCGTGCTCGTCGTCGACGACTCGTCGCCCGACGGGACCGGCGAGATCGCCGACCGGCTGGCCGCCGAGCTGGCGTACGTCTCCGTCCTTCACCGGCCCCGGAAGGAAGGCCTCGGACGGGCGTATCTCGCGGGTTTCCAGCAGGCGCTTTCTGACGGGGCGGACCTGATCCTCGAGATGGACTGCGACTTCTCTCACGATCCGGCCGCCGTCCCGCGGCTGATCGCGGCCGCAGAAGACGCCGACCTGGTGCTCGGCTCGCGCTACGTCCCTGGCGGGTCGATCCCGAACTGGGGTCTCGCCCGGCGCGCGATCTCGCGCGGAGGGAACCTGTACGCCCAGGCGCTCCTCGGACTCCCCCAGCGCGACCTGACGGGCGGCTTCAAGTGCTACCGGCGCGCGGTGCTCGAGACGATCGATCTCGACGCGATCGACGCGAAGGGGTATGCGTTCCAGATCGAGACGACGTATCGCGCCCTACGCGAGGGCTTCCGCGTGGTCGAGATTCCGATCTCGTTCGTCGACCGTGAGAGCGGCCACTCGAAGATGAACCGCCGGATCGTGCTCGAGGCGATCTGGAAGGTGCCGGCGTTGCGTCTGGCCGCGGCGCGAGGCAGGCTGTAAGCCGTGGACGAGGTCACGGACGCGAGCTTCGAGCAGGAGGTCCTCAGTTCCGAGGTTCCGGTCGTCGTCGACTTCTGGGCGCCGTGGTGCGGGCCCTGCCGGGCGGTCGCGCCGATCTTCGAGGAGCTCTCCCGGGAGCAGGCGGGCCGGGTGCGCTTCACGAAGCTGAACATCGACGAGAACTTCGTGACCGCGGCGCGCTACGGCGTCCTGTCGATCCCGACGGCGATCCTGTTCGAGGGCGGCGAGGCTCAGGAGACGGTCATCGGGGCGAGGCCGCGCTCGCACTTTGAGCGGGCGTGGGGGCGCTGGCTCGGCCAGACCCCGTAGAGGACAGCCGCGGGCGCTGATGCTTCCCGTATGACGCCACGCGTGACACGTGCATGCGCGGGTCGAGCACCATGCAGGCCACGTCCGCAATCAGGTTCGCGACCACAACCGCGAGGCTGATGACGAGGAACACGCCCATGATCACCGGCAGGTCGAGTCGCGTGGTGGCGTCGTAGAGCATCCCACCGACTCCCGGCAGGTCGAACACGGTCTCGATGAAGAGCGCGCCTGCGAAGGCGAGTCCGACATCCATTCCGACCATGGTCACGAGCGGCAGCATCGCGTTTCGAAGCACGTGCACGCGCAGGACGCGGAACGGTCCCGCGCCCTTCGCCTGGGCCGTTCTCACGTACTCCTCTTGCAGGGTCTCGAGCACCATCGCGCGGATCATTCGCGTGTACAGGGCCGCGAAGAGCAACGCGAACGTCAGCCAGGGCAGGAGCATGTGGGAGGCCCAGTCAAGCGCCCCTCCGCACTTGATCGCAGGGTTGAAGAAGTCGCAGTAGCCCGCGATCGGAGTGAGGTGGAGCTTGTAGCCGAAGACGTAGGAGAGGATCAGTCCGATCCAGACCGGATGGGCGGAGATCCCGATCAGGACGAAGACCATCCCCACTCTGTCGAGCAACGATCTCGGTCGTAAGGCCGAGATGATCCCGATCGGAAAGGCGAGTAGCAGCCACAGCACCGCGCCGCCGGCGACGAGCCCGATCGTCACCGGGAGGGCCGAGGCCAGTTTCTCCATCACCGGCTGCCGGCTGACGAACGACTGGCCGAGGTCGCCATGGCGGAGGAACCGCCAGACGAACCGCCCGTACTGCTCGAAGATCGACTGGCCCTGGATGTCGTACTGGCGGGCGAGGCTGACGAGCTGGTCGGCGCTCCCCGAGCGTGCCACCCTCGTCTCGTCCGGAACGATGAAGAACAGGACGAAGGTGATGAAGCTGATCAGGAAGGCCAGGGTGAAGGCCCAGAGCACCCGCTTCAGGACGAACGCAGCCATGCCCTAAGCCTTGCGCCTCGCGTCGCCGCGCGCAACTGACAGCCTCATTCTCGAATCGCTACGAGCGGATGGTGAGCGTGGATTGCCCCAGCACGGGGGAACCCGTGGTTCCCCCGTGGGCCCCCTCCTTCACACCTCTCAAGTACAGCTCTATCAGGGCTACGCTCGGGCAAAAGCCCGGCTCCGCCCGCGGACGCCGCCTCTCGGTCCCCCGTCCTAGCTCTAGCCACTTGATCTCCACCGGCCTGACAATTGCCGCATTACCATCGAACGATGGATTCGACGGCACGCTACGACGGGCTAGCGGACTGGTACGACGAGGAATTCCAGCCTGAGCCGCTCGACGGAGACGCCTGGAGGGTCGTCTCGCCACGGATCGGCGAGGGGCCTGGCGAGCTCCTCGATCTCGGGTGCGGGACGGGGGTCTACTCCGTCGCCTTGGCCAAGCGCGGCTGGACGGTTACCGGAGTCGACATCTCGGGGGACATGCTCCGCCGGGCGCGCGAGCGCGGGGTCTCGGTCGTACGGGCGGACGGGACTGCCCTGCCCTTCGACGACGGCTCCTTCGACACCGTGGTCTCCATCTTCACGCACTCCGATTTCGATGACTTCCCAGCAGCAGTCGGTGAGGTAGCACGTGTGCTGCGCGCAGGCGGCTCATTCGTCTACCTCGGCGTCCATCCGTGCTTCGTCGGCCCCCACTCGCTCTACATCCAGGCGATCGGCGTTCCCCAGCTGCACGAAGGGTGGTACCGGCGCGAGGGCCACTACATGCAGGCGCCCGGAATCTCTCCAGAGGGATTGCGGGCGAGGTTCGGGGCGACCCACATCCCACTGGGCCACTTCCTCCAATCGTTCCTGGACGCCGGCTTCCGGTTCGAGCACATCGTGGAGCCGGAGGGCCGCGACTACCCGTACATGCTCGCGCTCGAGCTCAGACGATGACGGCGGTCGACACCTGGGACGACCTGCTGCAGGGCGAGGAGCTCGCCTACCTCGGAACCGAGCCCGCGCGGAGGGCGCGGCTCGAGCCGGTTCCGGAGGGGCTCCACGCCGACGTCCGCTCCGCGCTGCCGTTCGACTCGCTCTACGCGCACCAGGCGGAGACCTGGGAGGCCGCACAGCGCGGCGAGCACGTAATCGTCACGACCGGCACCGCGAGCGGCAAGACGCTCGCGTTCAACCTCCCGGTCGCGGACGCGCTCGCGCGCGAGCCGAAGCTGCGCGCGTTCTACCTTTACCCGACGAAGGCGCTCGCGCAGGATCAGGCGCGCGCGCTCGCGTCACTCGGCGTGAAGCGGCTGCGACCTGCGATCTACGACGGGGACACCGAGAGCGAGCGCCGCTGGCACATCCGCAAGTCGGCGAACGTCATCCTCACGAACCCGGACATGCTCCACGTCGGCGTCCTCCCCCACCACGACCGCTGGGGCGACGTCTTCCAGAACCTGCGCTACGTGATCGTGGACGAGGCACATGTCTATCGCGGCGTCTTCGGCTCGCACGTCGCGAACGTGCTTCGCCGGCTGCGCCGAGTCGCCGCGATCTACGGAGCGGAGCCGCAGTTCCTGCTCGCGTCCGCGACGATCGCCAACCCGGGCGAACTCGTGCAATCGTTGCTGGGGGTCGATGCAACCGTGGTCTCCGGTGACGCTGCCCCGAGGGCCGAGCGGACGATCGCCTTCTGGAACCCGCCGCTCGAGGACGAGGAGCTCGGGCTGCGCGCCAGCGCGCTCGGCGAGGCGTCGAAGCTGATGGCCGACCTCGTCTCGCGCGGGCTGCGGACGATCTGCTTCGCGAAGAGCAGGCGCGCCGCCGAGCTCATCCACCGCTTCACCGTCGAGCGGCTCGGGGATGCGGACGAGGCGCGCCGGCTCGCTCCGTACAGGGCGGGCTACACGCCTCAGCAGCGGCGTGAGATCGAGCGCCGGCTGGTCGAGGGGGAGCTGGTCGGGGTCACGGCGACCGACGCGCTCGAGCTCGGAATCGACATCGGCCTGCTCGACTGCGCGATCTCGGTCGGCTTTCCGGGGACTGTCGCAAGCCTCCGCCAGCAATGGGGGCGCGCGGGGCGCCGCGGTCACGGGCTGACTGTCCTCGTCGCGAGCGAGGACGCGCTCGACCAGTACTTCATGCGCGAGCCGGAGACACTCCTCGGCCGGCGCGTCGAGGCCGCGATCCTCGATCACGCGAACTACCGGGTCCTCGACGGCCATGTCCTTGCCGCCGCCTACGAGGCGCCGCTCGACGACACCGACCGCGCGACCCTCGGCGATGCGGCGCTCGAGCGCGCAGCGGAGCTGCCCGAGCTGCGGAAGACGAAGAGCGGCTACGTGTGGGCGGGCCGCGACTATCCGGCCGCGCGCGTGCCGCTCCGGTCTACGAGCGCCGACGCATTCACGGTCGTGGACGGCGAAACCGGTTCCGTGCTCGGACTCGTCGAGCGCGAGCGCGCCTACTCGACCGTCCACGAGGGAGCGATCTACCTCCATCTCGGTGAGCAGTACCTCGTCTCAGACCTCGACCACGACACGCGGATCGCACTCGTCGAGCCATTTCACGGCGACTACTACACGCAGCCGAAGAAGGAGACGATGACGGCAATCGACACCGCAACGCGAGTCGAAGTGCGGCTCGGCCTG
>JACDER010000325.1 GCA_013816275.1 Actinomycetota bacterium
CATGGAGAAGGAGCCCGACGCGCGCTACGAGTGGACGTCCGCCGGCTAGCACCCGGCCTCTGGAGGTGGACGGCCCGGCACCCGGAGGCGGCCGGCTGGCCCCAGGACGCGGCCGACGGGCTGCCGTGGCCGGACCTGGTCGGCTGCGTGTACTACGAAGCGAGCGACGCCGTCTGTCTGATCGATCCGCTGCTCCCGGGGGGCGAGGAGGACGAGTTCCTCGCGCACCTGGACCGGGACGTCGAGCGGCTCGAGCTTCCGGTCGTGATCCTGCTCACGGCGGAGTGGCACCGTCGCAGCTCGGACGTGCTCGCACAGCGATACGGCGCGACGATCACGATCGGGGAGTCCTTGCCCGCCGGCATCGAGGCGCACTCGATCGAGGGCGCGGACGAGGTGCAGCTGGCGTATTTCATCCGCCCGCACCGAGCCCTCGTGGTGGCCGAGGTCTTCGGTGTCGACAGCTCCGGAACACTCGGGGTCTACCCATCACCGGGACTTATCGACCGCGCCGCGCTCGATAAGTCCTTGCAATCCCTGCTCGAGCTGCAGGTCGAACGGCTGCTCGTCTCGCACGGGGAGCCGGTGCTCGAGGACGGTCGGGCCGCCATGGAGCTAGCCCTGCGCCAGAGCCTGCCGGCGCAGCCCGAGGACTGAGCGGGCGATGACGAGCCGCTGGATTTCGCTCGTCCCCTCGTAGATCTCCGTGATCTTGGCGTCGCGGTAGTACCGCTCGACCGGAAACTCCTTCGTGTACCCGTACCCGCCGAAGACCTGGATGGCCTCGGCAGTCTGGCGCCGCGCCGTCTCCGACGCGAAGAGCTTCGCCTTCGCCCCTTCCTCGGTGTGCGGCTTGCCCTCCTGCTTCAGCCAGGCCGCGCGATAAACGAGCATCCGCGCCGCGTCGATCTCGGTCGCCATGTCGGCGAGCTTCCACTGGATCGCCTGGAAGTCGGCGATTCTCTGGCCGAACTGCTTCCGCTCGAGGGCGTACGCGCGCGCAGCGTCGAATGCGGCCTGCGCGATGCCGAGCGCCTGGGCGGCGATCCCGATCCGGCCGCCGTCGAGCGTCGCCATCGCGACCGTGAACCCCTTCCCCTCGTCGTGCAGCATCCGGTCGCCGTCGACGAACGCATCCTCGACCGCGATCGAGTTCGTGACCGACGAGTTGAGCCCGAGCTTCTCCTCCGCCCCCGTCACGCGCACATGGTCCGCGTCGAGGATGAAGGCGGACACACCACACGCGCCGGGCGTGTCCGGGTCGGTTCGGGCGAAGAAGAGGAACGTCCCCGCGTATTCCGCGGTTGAGATGAACTGCTTCGTCCCGGAGATCCGCCAGCCGTCGCCGTCTCGCGATGCGGTCGTCCGGAGCGATCCGGCATCGGAGCCGGCCTCGGTCTCGGTCAACGCGAACGCACCGATCAACTCGCCGCGCGCGAGCGGAGGGACGAACCTGCTGCGCTGCTCGTCGGTCCCGAAGGTGAGGATGGGGAGCGTGACCGCGCTGGTGTGGACGGCGACCGTCACGCCGACTCCGGCGTCGGCGCGCGAGAGCTCCTCGAGCACGAGGATGTACGAGAGGAAGTCCGCGCCGGCACCTCCGAGCTCCTCAGGGATGCAGACGCCCATCAGCCCGAGCTCCGCAAGCTTCGGATAGAGCTCGCGCGGGAACCGGTGCTCGCGGTCCCAGTCGGAAGCGTTCGGCGCGATCTCCGCATCGGCGAACTCCCGAGCCAGCGCCTTGATCTCGCGCTGCTCCGCGGTCAGCTCGAAGTCCACGCGGAGGACTATAGTCGGGGCGGTTTGGCGCTCCTCGCCGCGCTCGCACTCGTGATCCTGGCTCTGACGGCCGGATGCGGCGGAAGCTCGACGTCACCCGAGATCATCGTGCGCGAGTGGAGCGCTGCCCTGAACGACGGCGACAACGAGCGGGCCGCGGACCTCTTCGCCGGCGGAGCGCAGATCGTGCAGGGGAACGACGTCTTCTTCCTCCAGACGCACGCGGACGCGGTCAACTTCAACTCCGCGCTGCCCTGCTCCGGCAAGATCGTCTCCGTGACCACGCAGGACAACACGGCGACCGCGACCTTCGTGCTCGGCAACCGGAAGACGAGCCACTGCGACTCGCCCGGGCAAAAGGCCGTCGCGGCCTTCAGGGTCATGCACGGGAAGAT
>JACDER010000090.1 GCA_013816275.1 Actinomycetota bacterium
CGGTGCCGGACGTCGACGCATCGCTGGACGAGCAGGCGGCGAAGTCGCGCTTCTGGGCTGCCTTCAAGGCGGTCGGGCCGTGGTGGTCAGAGCTCCCTCCGTACTGAGAATCCCGACTCGGGCTTCAGGGGCGGCGGTGGCAAAGGAGGCGAGCGGCCGGCGCGCAGGACAGTGCGTCCGGCACGGACAAGCGCCGGCCGCGAAGCATCCTGCCGCCAGCGCCGTCAGGCGCCGGTGAAGCCGGGCTTCGCCCGGCGGAATCCGGTGCCGGCCAGAAGCGCGAGCGGGCCGTGGTGGTCCGAGCTTCCTCCAGTACTGATCCGGACCGTCGCGTTCGTCGTGGTCGCGGCCTTGCTCGCGACCTACTACGCGCTCTCCGGGTCGCTCTGGTCGGCCTCGACCTGGTGGGACGTTGCGTTCATCGCGCTCGCCCTCATCCCGGCCGTGTTCCTCCTCGTTCTCCTGGTGCTCCCGCTGTACCGGGCGCCTGGCCTGTTCCTCGTCGGCCTCGCGTTCGGAGCGCTGGCGGCCGTGGTCCAGCTCGCCGGATGGGACGCCGGCGCGGGCTTCGCCAAGCTCGCCGCGGTGACCGCGCTCGGCTTCTGGTTCCTCGGCTTCTTCGAGCGCGCCTCCTGGGTGGTCGCCGTCGCGCTGATCATCCCGTTCATCGACGCGTACTCGGTGTGGAAGGGGCCGACGCACCACATCGTCGAGCACCAGCGGCACCTGTTCACCGCGCTCTCGTTCGCCTTTCCGGTCCCGGGCGAGCACGGCTCGGCCAACCTGGGGCTACCCGATCTCCTGTTCTTCGCCGTCTTCCTCGCGGCGACCGCGCGCTTCGGCCTGCGAACGGGGCTCACGTGGATCTGCATGACGCTTTCGTTCGGGGCGACGATGGCGCTGGCGGTCGAGTTCGACGTCTCCGGCTTGCCGGCGCTGCCGCTGCTCTCGCTGGGATTCCTGGCGCCTAACGCCGATCTGCTCTGGCGGCGGATGCGGCTCAGCCGGGGCTGATCCTCCACACGTCGCCCTCCCCCTCCGACGTGATCCATGCGTCTCCCGCTTCCTGGACCACGGCGATCGGGGACTGGCCGACGGGGATCGTGCGCGTGACCGACGCGGTGGCAAGATCGACAACCGAGACGGTGTTCGAGTCGATGTTCGGCACCCAGAGCTCGTTGCCGATCACCGTCGACGCTAGCGGGTTCGAGCCAACCGGAACGCTGGCGGTGATCTCCAGCATCTGCGGATTCAGCCGGTAGACGCTGTTCGTCTCGCTCGAGATCCAGAGGGCATCCGCCGTCGGCGTGATCCAGTCCGCGTGCGGAAGTGGGAGCCTGGCTGCGACGCGGTTGATCGCCGGATCGATCCGGAGAACGCGCCCGAGCCGGTAGTCCGCGACCCAGACCGATCCGAAGGCGACGACGACGCCGTCGGCCCGCCTCCGGTCTTGATCGGCTCTTCCCCGTACGGGCTCGCCTACGGCGCCGGAAGCATCTGGGTCACCAACGAGTCGAGCGGCACGGTCAGCAGAATCGACCCGGCCCGAAACCGTGTCACGAAGACGACGCGGATCGTCTGCCCGGCCTTGTTCGTCTTCAGGTTGACCCGGGTGACGGAGCCGCTGTAACGGTTGGCGACCCAGATGCTCCCGGCCCCGTACGTGATCCCGAGCGGATAGCTCCCCTTGAGCTTGATCCGGGCGGAGACCCGGTTGGTCGCGGAGTCGATGCGGACGAGCCGGCGCTCGACCGAGTTCGTCGTCCAGACCGAGCCCGCGGCGGCAACCGCGAACTCCGCCCGGATCCCCACGTGCACCTTGAACGGCTCGGTCGCGCCGGCCGCACCGGCGCACAGAACCGCAGCAGCCAGGATCGCGAATGTCGAGCAGCGCAGTAGAGTTACCACAACCTTGCGCCAGATTACCACAACATTGCGGTAATGACAGACGTCGACTCTGACACGATCCTCCTCGACGTCTTCGTGACCAACCAGCTCCGCGAGCGACTGATCGCCGCGGCACTCGCGCCCACCAAGTTGCCACCCGAGGACTACCCGATCTACGTCCTCGTCGGCTCAGAGGGGCCGTGGACGCCCACCGGGCTCGCCGAGCGGACGCAGATGCCGCTCTCGACCGTCCTCTTCCGGTTGCGGCGGCTCGAGGAGCGCGGCCACGCCGAGCGCATCCCCAATCCGGACGACCGCCGCTCCTATCGCGTGCGGTTGACCAGCCGGGGCGAGAAGCTCCTAGCCGACGCGAGGCCGCGCTTCCGTGCCCTCGCGGAGACGGTAGAGGCGCAGATCGGCAAGAGAACAATCGCCGAACTGCGCGTGGGCCTCGCCGAGCTCCGGTCCGCGATCGAGGAGGAGATCACCCCCGCGTAGCCGCCCACCGCTCGGCGTCGGAGATGTACGGCGCGAACCGGTCGGTCATCGGGCGAGCGGTCGCGACCAGCTCCCAGGCGCGCTCGGCCTCGTGGCCGCGGGCGCGAAGAATCCCGTAAAGGAGATGCGGCGCGCGCTTCAGGCCGGCGGCGCAGAAGAGGAGCGTGTCGCCGTCGGCGGCTTCGAGCGCATCCCGGGCAGCGGTGAAGGCGGACATCGGGAGCTCGACGTTCGTGTCCTCGATCGCGATTCGGGTGTACGCCACACCGGCGCTCCGGATCGTCGTCGGGTCCGGCCGCCACACGTAGGCCGCGTCCCCCGCGACGTCGATGAACGTCCGGAACCCTGCGCTGAGGAAACCGTCGAAGCGCTCGCGGTCGCGCATCTGACCGGTCACGAAGATGCTCGTGCCCGGAACCTGACCGTGACCCCAGATGATCGGATCGGGCGTCGCAACCGCGTCGTAGCCGCAGGTCGGGCAGGCGTTCCCCGGCGGCGCCCACCAGGGCTCTCCGCAGCTGTGGCAGTCGAACCGGACGGGCATGGATCGACGGTAGCGCAGCCGGCTAGGAGGCCTCTGCGAGGGTCGCCAGGACCTCGCTGCCGTACCGCTCGAGCTTGGCTGGGCCGACGCCGCTGACTCCCGCTAGCTCTGCCGCCGAGCCCGGGCGGCGCGTGGCGATCTCGGCGAGCGTCCGGTCGTGGAAGACGACGTAGGCCGGCACGCCGTCGCGGCGGGCGCGGGTCAGGCGCCACTCCTTGAGGGCGCGGTAGGCAGGCGGAAGCTCCGCCTCGTCGGGTTTCGGCGAACGCGCCGGACCGTCGTCGATCCCGAGCTCAGCCAGGAACGGGCTCGGGCGCGCGGCCCTGGTCAGGAATAGGTGGCGCTTCGCGCGGGTCATCCCAACGTAGAGCAGCCGTCGTTCCTCGGCGACGGCGCCGTCCGTCTTGGCCTGCCGGACCGGGAGCTCGTTCCGCTCGAGCCGCGGCAGGAAGACGGCCTCGAACTCGAGGCCCTTGGCTCGGTGATACGTGAGGAGGTTCACGCCCTCCTCCCCACCGTCCGCGAGCCGCTGCTCGAGGACCGTCACGAACTCGGCGACGGTCCGCCGGCCGTCGTCGAGCTCCTCGGCGAGGCGGACGAGCCTGGCGAGATCCTGCTGGCGCGTGAGCTCGGACTCGCCCAGCCCCTCGGCCGGCTCCGACAGGAGCCCCTGATCCTCCGCAAGCCTGCGCACTTCGGCGCCGACGTCGATGGACGACGAGCGGCGAAGCACGGGCAGCAACCTGCGCGCGGCCGCGCGCTCGAGGAACGCGCCGGCACGGACTCGGTAGGGGATTCCCGCAGCCGCGAGCGCCTCCTCGTACTCCTCCGAGCGCGCGTTCGTCCGGTAGAGAACGGCCATCTGCTCGTAGGCCACGCCGTCACGACGCAGCGCCAGCAGCTGCTCGACGAGAAACGCCGTCTCGTCCTCACGAGCCCCGAACGCGCGCGCGATCGGCTCCGGGCCGTCTGGACGCACCGCGCGCAGCGTCTTCTCGGCGCCTCCGAGCCCGGGAACGAGCCGGTTGGCGAGCTCGAGCACCTGCGGGCTCGAGCGGTAGTTCGCCTCGAGCTTGAAGAGCCGGCCGCGCATCGTGAGCAGGTAGGACGGCGTCGCCCCCGTGAAGGCATAGATCGACTGGTAGTCGTCGCCGACGACGCAAAGGTCGTCGCGCTCGCCGAGCCACAGCTCGAGCAGCCGTTGTTGGAGCAGGTTGACGTCCTGGTACTCGTCGACCGTGAAGGCTCGAAACCGTGACTGGAACCGCTCTTGCGCAGATGCGTCCTCCTCGAGCAGCCGAACGGCGCGCTCGAGCATGTCCTCGAAGTCGACCAGGCCGCGTTCCGACTTCCGCCGCTCGTACTCGCGGTAGACGCGCTCCATCAGGTCGGGCGGAATCGGCGGATTGTGGCCGTCGAGGGAGCGGCGGTACTCGGCCGGCCCGATTCGGCGGTTCTTCGCGCGCTCGATCTCGGTCGCGAGATCGGCAGCGGGACGGAACCGGAACGGCTTCGGGAGCGAGTTCGCGATCTGGCGGAGCGTGATCACCTTCGAGGGGAGAACGCTCGCCGGCGGCTCGGGAGCGAGCCCCCGGAGCATGGCGAAAGCGGCAGAGTGGAAGGTGCGCGCCTCGACGCCTTCCACGCCGAGGGCGGCCAGCCTGGAGCGCATCTCGCCGGCGGCCTTGTCCGTGAAGGTCACGGCGAGGATCTCGGACGCGGCGAACGTCCCCGAGGCAACCTGGTTGGCGATCCGGCGTGTGATCGTCGTCGTCTTTCCGGATCCCGCTCCGGCGACGATGCAGACCGGCCCGCGGACAGCCTCGACGGCCCCCCGCTGCTCGGGGTTCAGGCCGTCCAGAATCCGTGGGGCGTCCACGCGGCCACCCTAGCCCGCGGGCCGGTCGGCTCCGTCACGACTCCGGGACGGAGGAGTGACGTCTTTCAAGCCTTCCAATCGTTCCGAGTCTCGACCTCCGCTCGAGCATGGTCGAGGCAACTTCACCCGTCCCGACGGGACAATCGAACCTGCCGGAAGCTATCAACCCTGCGAAAGGTGCCAGGCACCTTTAGGAGAGTTGAGGGTTCAGGCGCTTCGCGTCAGCAGCGCGACCGTCTCGACGTGAGGCGTGTGCGGGAACATGTCAACCGGCTGCGCGCGCTCGAGCCGGTAGCCCCAGTCGGTCTCCAGGGTCTTCACGTTGGCGGCCAGCGTCGTCGGATTGCAGGAGACGTAGACGATTCGCGGCGCCTCGAGCCGCGCCATCCGGCGGAGCGCCTTGCCCGAGAGGCCGGCGCGCGGTGGGTCGACAACGATCACGTCCGGAGCGCCGGCGCGGTCGCGGAGTTCCTGAAGCGCGTCGCTCACCTCGCCCGCGAAGAAGGCGGCGTTGGCGAGCCCGTTCAGCTCCGCGTTCTCGAGCGCGCAGGCGACCGACTCCTCGGACACCTCCACGCCCCACACCGTCAGCGCTTCCCGCGCGAGCGTGAGCCCGATCGTGCCGATCCCGCAGTAGAGGTCGTAGACGGTCTCCTCGCCGGTCAGGCCGGCGTACTCGAGCGCGATCCCGTAGAGACGCTCGGCCATGGCGGTGTTCGTCTGGAGGAAGGCGTTGGGGCGGACGCGGAAGCGCAGGCCGTTGAGCTCTTCCTCGATCGCGTCCTCTCCCCAGAGCACCCGGGTAGGCAGGTTCGTGACCTCCGCCGGGCGCTCGTTGACCGACCAGTGGATCGAGCGAACCTCGGGGAAGTGCCGGAGCGCGGCCACGAACGATTCGCGCGCAGCGAGCTTCCCCGGCGCAGTCACGAGCTGGACGAGCGCCTGGCCGGTGTTGCGCCCCTCCCGCACGACGAGATGACGGAGATACCCCGTGTGCTCGACCTGGTCGTAGGCGACGAGCCCGTCCGCGCGCGCCCAGTCGCGCACGGCGAGCCGGATCGCGTTCCCGAGGTCGGTCGTCAGCCAGCAGCGCTCGATGTCGAGCACCTCATCCCAGCGGCCGGCCTTGTGGAACCCGAGCGCCGGCCCGACGGGCGTCTGCGCGAACGAGTACTCCATCTTGTTGCGGTAGTGGAAGACCTCCACAGCGGGGAGGATCGGCTCGAGCGGCGCGTCGGCAAGACCGCCGATCCGGCGGAGCGCCTCGCGCACCTGCTCCTCCTTGGCCGCGATCTGCGCCTCGTACGCCAGATCCTGGAAGCGGCAGCCGCCGCAGGCGGGGTAGTGCGCGCACGGTGCTTCGACGCGCTCCGCGCCCGGCTCCAGGACCTCGAGCGCCAGCGCCTCCGCGTGATTTCGCTTGACGTTCGTCACGCGCGCGCGAACGGTGTCGCCGGGCAATCCGCGGCGGACGAAGACGACGAAGCCGTTCAGGCGTGCGACCCCGTTCCCGCCGTAGGCGAGCGAGTCGACCT
>JACDER010000326.1 GCA_013816275.1 Actinomycetota bacterium
GCTATGGCTGCACTGGCCTTCGGCGCCGGTCCAGCGTCCGCGGCGAAGCCGAAGTCGTGCGGCGGCACCGTGATCAACGACTGGTACGTCGACGGGACGATCGACGGCCAGTACCCGTCCCGCTGCTACCGCGAGGCGCTCAGTCGCGTCCAAGAGCAGCAGCGCATCTACTCCGACCTTCCCGAGAAGCTCGACCGGGGCCTGACCGCCGCTCTCCGGCGACAGGCGACCGGGGGCGTGCTGAATGCTCGGCACATCGCCTCGGGCGGCAGCAAGGCGAGCGGCCCGATCCAGCGCGTGCTGGGCGAGCTCGGGCCTGCGCGTGCCGACTCGGTTCCGATTCCACTGCTCGTTCTCGCCGGCTTCGCCCTCCTCCTGATCGCCGCAGGCGCGACCAGCGCGGTACACAGACGGCTGGCCGGCCGTCGCATCAGCTCCGACTGAGCTCGTACCGTCCGGCCCGGACGCTACTTTCCGCGGTCCGTCTGGCAGGGGGCCGGAACTACACTTGGGAGGAACAATGGCGTCGGCAGAGCAGGATATTCAGACCGTCGAGCAGGTCGAGAACACGGTCGTCCGGGAGGACGCAACCGTCGCAGTGAAGCGGTATTTCACGATCCCGGGCCGGGATCCGTTCGACGAGATCGAGTGGGAGATCCGCAATGCCTTCATTCCCGGCAAGGACAAGCCGGCTTTCGAGCAGAAAGACGTCGAGTTCCCGAAGTTCTGGTCCCAGACGGCCACGAACATCGTCGCGCAGAAGTACTTCCGCGGCCGCATGTCCTCGCCCGAGCGCGAATTGAGCGTCAAGCAGATGATCGGCCGGATCGTCACCACGGTCGGCCAGTGGGGGCGCGAGGGCGGCTACTTCGCGAACGACGAGGAAGCGGAGACCTTCGAGGCCGAGCTGAAGGCGATCCTCGTCAACCAGCTCGCGGCCTTCAACTCCCCCGTTTGGTTCAACTTGGGATTTGAAGAGCGTCCTCAAGCGAGTGCGTGCTTCATCCTCTCGATCGAGGACTCGATGGACTCGATCCTCGACTGGATCCGCCGCGAGGGCGTCATCTTCCGCGGCGGCTCGGGCTCCGGCGTCAACCTCTCCAAGCTTCGCTCCTCGAAGGAGCAGCTCTCGAAGGGCGGCTATGCCTCCGGGCCGGTCTCGTTCATGCGGGGCGCCGACGCGTCCGCGGGAACGATCAAGT
Organism: Actinomycetota bacterium; assembly: GCA_013816275.1. GTDB lineage: Bacteria > Actinomycetota > Thermoleophilia > Gaiellales > Gaiellaceae > JACDER01. Next base: position 1,203 of record JACDER010000326.1, read on the forward strand.
CGGGCGGCAAGACGCGGCGCGCGGCCAAGATGGTCGTGCTCGACGTCGATCACCCGGACATCGAGGAGTTCATCTGGTGCAAGGCGCACGAGGAGGAGAAGGCGCGCGTCCTCGAGCAGGCCGGCTACGACATGTCACTCGACTCCCCTGACTGGGCGTCGATCCAGTACCAGAACGCCAACAACTCCGTCCGCGTCACCGACGCCTTCATGGAGGCCGCTGCGTCGGGCTCCGAGTGGAACCTGACCGCGCGCACCGACGGCACCGTGCTCGAGACGCGCGACGCACGCGCGCTGCTGCGGCAGATCGCGGAGGCGGCGTGGAAGTGCGCCGATCCAGGCGTCCAGTACGACACGACGATCAACGCCTGGCACACGCTGCCGAACACGTCGCGCATCAATGCGTCGAACCCGTGCTCCGAGTACATGTCGATCGACGACTCGGCGTGCAACCTCGCCTCGATCAACCTGATGAAGTTCCGCCGCGAGGACGGCGAGTTCGACGTCGACGCCTTCGAGCACGTCGTCGACACGGTCTTCCTCGCGCAGGAGATCCTCGTCGGCTACTCGTCCTATCCGACGCCCGAGATCGAGGGCAACGCAAAGGCGTACCGCCAGCTCGGGCTCGGCTACGCGAACCTCGGCGCGCTGCTGATGTCGCGCGGCCTTCCGTACAACTCGGACGAGGGGCGCGCGTACTCGGCCGCGATCACGGCGCTGATGACGGGCCGGGCGTATCGCAAGTCGGCCGAGATCGCAGCCCGGATGGGCCCGTTCGCGGGGCATGAGCGCAACGCCGCGGCGATGCTCGGCGTGATGTCGAAGCACCGCGCCTCGGTCGGCAACATCGAGCACACCGACTCGGTCGCCGCCGATCTCCTGTCCGCGTGCCGCCGCGCCTGGGACGACGCGCTCGACCTCGGCGAGGTGCACGGCTACCGGAACGCGCAGGCGATGGTGCTCGCGC
>JACDER010000327.1 GCA_013816275.1 Actinomycetota bacterium
CGTAGTCGCTTGAGGCCTCGCCCCCGAGGACGGGCTCCGAGTAGTCCTCGACGGCCATTACGACGGCGGCTGGAAGAGGTAGATCAGGTAGCCGTCGGGATCGGCGACCTCGAACGAGATCCCGTACTCCTCACGCATCTGCTCGCGGACGTCGTGGCCGCTGGAGCGCATATGGTCGGCAGCAGCGTCGGCGTCCTCGACGCGAAAGTTGAGGGCGACGCCGCCGGAGCCGTGCTCCGGATGGCTCGCGGACGCCTCGTGGAGGGCGAACCGAACCCCGTTCAGAGCGGCCTCCTGCCAGTGCTCGTCCCCCTCGAGCGGGATGCCGAGGACGTCGCGGTAGAACGCGGCAGAGCGTGCCATGTCGCTCACGTAGATATGGACGTTGTCCAGTCCGGTCACGACCGGGGCCATCGCCGGGAGCATACTTTCTCGTGCATGAGCGACCTCTTCGCCGACTCCGCCAAAGACCGCCTCTCGGAAGTCGCACCGCTCGCGATGCGTCTCCGGCCGCGCACGCTGGACGAGTTCGTCGGGCAGGAGCACGTGCTCGGGCCTCGCTCGGCTCTGCGGCTTTCGATCGAGCAGGACCGCGTCGGCTCGATGATCCTCTACGGGCCGCCGGGAAGCGGGAAGACCACCCTGGCGCGGATCGTCGCCGAGCGGACGGGCGCCGAGTTCGAAGAGCTTTCCGCCGTCTCGGCCTCGGTCGGTGACGTGCGCGCCGTCATGACACGCGCCCGCGACCGGCTCGGCGGCAGCGGCGGGCGGACGATCCTGTTCCTGGACGAGATCCACCGCTTCAACAAGGCCCAGCAGGACGCTCTCCTGCCTGCGGTCGAGGAGGGCTTGATCACCCTGATCGGGTCGACGACCGAGAACCCGTACTTCGAGGTCAACTCGGCTCTCCTCTCCCGCTCTCAGGTCTACGAGCTGGAGCCGCTCTCCGAGCAGGACCTCGGAGTCGTCATCCGGCGAGGCGCGGCCGAGCTCGAGGTCGAGATCCCCAACGAGCTGGTGGCGCGCATCGCCGAGCGCTCGGGCGGCGACGCGCGAACGGCGCTCAACATCCTCGAGCTCACGGCGCAGACCGCCGAGGCGGAGGGAACGGCGATCGAAGAGCGTCACGTCGTGGACGCCTCGCGCAAGCGGCCGCTCGTCTACGACAAGACCGGCGACGCTCACTACGACTTCGTCTCCGCCTTCATCAAGTCGATGCGGGGATCCGATCCCGACGCATCCGTCTACTACCTGGCCGCGATGCTCGAATCGGGGGAGGACGCGCGCTACATCGCCCGCCGGATGATCGTCCTCGCCTCCGAGGACATCGGCAATGCCGATCCGCGGGCACTCCTCGTCGCGGTCGCCGCGGCGCAGGCAGTCGAGCACGTGGGGCTGCCCGAAGCGAAGCTCAATCTCGCGCAGGCCGCGATCTACCTCGCGCGGGCACCGAAGTCGAACGCGAGCTACAAGGCGATCGGCGCCGCGACCCGGGACGTCCAGGAGGGAGGCAACCTGCGCCCGCCGAAGCCGCTGCAGAGCGCCGGGCACGCGCTCTCGAAGAAGCGTCTCGGGAAAGGGCAGGGCTACATCTACCCGCACGACGATCCCGCCGGCTTCGAGGTCGACTACCTCCCGGACGAGCTGAAGGGCAAGAAGTACTACGAGCCGAGCGGATCCGGAGAGGAAGGCGCCGGCTAGTCCGAGCCCTGCCGGATCCGCTTCGCTGCCATCTCGCCGATCGGCGGCCCCAGCGCCTCGTACGCAGCTGCGGCCTTCTCGGTGTCGTACTCGACCCGGCGGAACTCGAACTCGCGGCCGCCGTGCCAGAGCGCATAGGCACCGCGGACGTCGCCGTCGAGCGGCATCCCGACGCTTCCCGGGTTGACGAGATAGGTCCCATGCGGGCCTGGGCGCTGAAACTGGATATGGCTGTGACCGAACACGATCGCGCGGTTGTGGACACCGGCGAGCCGCTCGAAGTCCTCCGGCGCCGGCTCTTTGCCGAAGCTGTCGTCGTCCCGGAGCGGGCACCCGTGGACGTAGAGGACGCCGTCCAGCTCGACGTCGGGCTGGAGCGAGTAGAGCCAACCCTCGTCGGCGCCGAGCCCTGACTCGGCCTTCACGATCTCGTGACTACCTCCGGCCGGTCCCACGGCGGCT
>JACDER010000328.1 GCA_013816275.1 Actinomycetota bacterium
TCCAGCGCGCAGCGCGCCTTCCCGACGGGCGCGACCCGAAGGCAGTGATCCTCCGCGCCGGGAGCCTCGGGAACTTCGGCGCCGACTACACGGCGAAGTTCAAGATCTGGTTCAAGGACTCTTAGGTCAAGTCCCGAGCCCGCCGAAGATGGCGAAGGGGTTCTGCGGCGTGACCTCGTAGACGAGCTCGCCGCCGGGCTCGACCTTGCCGTGGACGCGGGCGGCCAGTTCTTCCGCGTCCTCTTTCGCGGCCGTCCCCGCGATCACGTAGCGGAACCGGCGAACGACCCCGTAGCCCTCCCGCTCGAGCTGGTCGGCCAGCTCGCGCGCCGCATCCACCGACTCGCACTCGACCCGCACCTCCCACGGCGCGTAGCCCTCTTCGAGCAGCTCCTCCTCGAGGTCGGGCCCAGGCGGCTCGTCGTCCCAGCGATCCTCTTCGTGAAGCCAGTGCTCGATCTCGATCTCGCGCACGCGTAGCCCGAGCTCCTTCAGCTCGGCTTCGACGATCGGCTTCGCCTGCCTCACGGCGTCGCGCGTCGCCCCGTAGACGAAGACCGTGTCCGCGTCGTTCGAGACGGCGAGCCGGTGAGCCTTCAGCTCCTTGGCCAGCTCACGTGCCTCGGAGCCGAGATCGAGCCCGAGTCGCGCGAGGAAATCGGTCGCATGCCGCTCCTCTTCGAGCTCGACGCGGAGCCGCCAGTCGTCGCGTGCCATGCCGGGAACCTATCGTGAGGTGTCAGGAGCGCGCGTCCGGGGATAATCGGGGCCATGCCTAAGAAAAGCGATGTCGTCGAAGAACAGCTCGCCGAGCTCAGGCAGGATCTGCGCGATCTATGGCTGGCGCTCCGGAAGGATCCGAAGAAGCAGGCCCGGAAGGAGCGGATGTGGTCGATCCTGGCCGGCGCGCTGGGAGCGGCGGCGACGATCGGCGCGCGCATGGCCGCGACGAAGATCTGGACGCGCCTGACCGGCGAGCCTCCGCCGCCCGCTCAGAAGGCGCGGGAGGAGGCCGCCAAGGTTCGGCAGGAGGCGTCTTTATGACCGCCGAGGAGGAGCGCGAAGCCCCCCAGCCGCAGCCGGAACACCAAGAGCCCCGGCTCCAGGATCCGACTCCGAGCAAGCTGAGCAAGCGCGACTACCTCGCGATCATCAAGCGGGCGGGGAAGAAGACCCTCGACCACAACGTCCCCGCGCTCGCGGCGGCGCTCGCGTACTACGCGTTCCTGGCCATTCCGTCGGCTCTGATGGTCGCAGTCGGAACCTTCAGCCTCGTCGCGGGGCCCGATGCCGTCAATTCGATCGTCGACAGCCTGGGCAAGGTCGTGCCGGGGCAGGCCACCGATCTGATCCGCGAGAGCCTGACGAACCTGACCAAGAGCCATGCCACCGGGATCACGATCATCGGGATCGGCGGGCTGCTCGCCGTCTGGTCGCTCGGCGGCGCGATGCAGAACGTGATGTGGACGCTGAACATCGTCTACGACCGCAAGGAGACGCGGGGATTCGTCAAGCGCCGCCTGACCGCGTGGTCGATGCTCCTCTTCGTCCTCCTCGGCTTCGGGCTCTCGTTCGGGCTCCTCGTTCTCGGGCCCCATCTGTCGGACTGGATCGGGAACGCGGTCGGGAACAAGGGCCTCGTCAGCGCCCTGTGGTGGGCTGTGCAATGGCCGATCCTGATCGGGGGCCTGCTGATCGCGTTCGCCGGCGTCCTCTACCTCGGGCCGAACGTCGACCATCCGCGCTGGCGGTTCCTGACCCTCGGGTCGGCCGTCGCCGTGCTGATCTGGGTCGCCGCGTCAGGTCTCTTCGCGCTCTACGCGAGCAAGTTCGGTTCCTACAACAAGGCGTGGGGGACGCTGTCGGCGGTGGTGGTGATGCTGACCTGGCTCTGGCTGAGCGGGGTCGCGCTCCTCTTCGGAGCGGAGATCAACGCCGAGGCCGAACGCAGCCGGGAGCTTCGGCGCGGCGAGCCCGCCGAGGCCGAGCTCCAGGCGCCCGCGAAGAGCTGACGCCGCGCAGGCTCAGGCCGGGGTGGCGGCGCCGACGTCGGCGAGCGGACGGCCGGACACGCGCTCCGAAACACCCGTCTGGTCGAGGTACTTCGTCACGCCTCCCAGCCAGAAGGGCCAGCCGGCTCCGAGGATGAGCGCGGTGTCGACG
>JACDER010000329.1 GCA_013816275.1 Actinomycetota bacterium
CGTCAGACAGTCAGCAGACAGGGCGAGCATCGGCTGGCCGGGCTCGTCGCTCCACAGGCCGTCGCCTGGAACACCGCGGCTTGCCGGCTCGGCTCGGTGGACGGTGGCGGAGTGGCGCTGGCGGTTCAGCGTCAGCCGGTCCGGGTCAGCTCCGACCTCACCGCAGAGGCGGCGCCGGTTCTCGTCGACCCGGTCGGGCTCGTCGCCCACCGCCTTTCCCAGGTTGAGCGACTCGAACGGCCCTTCGCTGACACCGCCCTGCCGCGTCGAGAAGACGACCTCGTACGGGCCTGAAACCTTCCAGCGGAGCGTCATCACTGCTCCATCAGCTCCCGGGCCGCGGCGAGCTCGGACTCACGCCCGTCCAGCTCGCCGTTCAGCTTGCGCCGCCGAAGCTCCGCGAGGACCTCGCCCACCCGCGGCGACTCCTCCAGCCCGAGCTCGGCCAGATCCGATCCGTCGATGTCGAGCCGGACGTCGCGCAGGCTCCCGAAGTAGGCATGGAGGGGCGCAAGGTCAGCGAGGCCGAGGGCGAAGAGAGGCGCGTCCGGGTAGTCAGGCTCGGCGACCGAGACGATCTCTGCAGGAGAGGGATCGCCTCGGAGCTGCTCGACCAGGTGCGGGCCGACCGCGATCGCGGACGCCACGTGCTGCGCGTCCCGGCGCCGAAGCTTCAACCGGGCGAGCCAGTCGGAAGCCTCGTCCGGCGCGAGGTGCCTCGCGAGCGCGGCCAGGCCGAGCCGCCAAGACGGAACGTCGAGCTCGTAGCCCGCGTCCAGCTCTCGCAGTCGGGCGAACAGCGTGGCCGCGTCCTCGTCCGCCGCGAGACGCGGATGGATCGCCTTGTCCAGCCCGAGCTCGCCGAGCCGCTCGATCGAGCGGGCTGCGTCTGCTTCCTCGAGCAGCAGGGTCAGCTCGTCCCGGACGCGGGCGCCGGAGAGGTCACCGACGTGACCTGCTTCTATGCACGCGCGCGCGAGGGCCTCCGTGTGCTCGTCTATGCAGAAGCCGTAGCGGTTCTCGTAGCGCACGGCGCGGAAGATCCGCGTCGGGTCGTCGATGAACGACTGGTCGTGGAGGACGCGGATCGCCGCGGCCTCGAGATCGGTCCTCCCGTCGAACGGATCGACGAGCCGCCCGCGGTCGTCCGCCTTGAGCCAGACGGCCATCGCGTTGATCGTGAAGTCGCGCCGGAACAGGTCCTCCTTGATCGTCGCCGGCTCGACGGTCGGCAGGGCGCCCGGCGACGCATAGCGCTCTCTGCGCGCGGTCACGACGTCGACGTGCTGTCCCTCGCCGTACAGGACGACCGCCGTGCCGAACTGTCCATGCGGAAGACAGCTGCCGCCGAGCTCAGCCGCGAGCACATGTGCGAACTCGATTCCATCGCCCTCGACCGCGATGTCGACATCGAAGTTCGGCCGGCCGAGCAGGATGTCCCGGACCGTCCCGCCGACGAGGTACACGCCCTCGTACGGCTCGCCGACGACGCGGACTGCCGCCTCCAGCTCAGGCGCGAGGGAGATCTCCATTCCGAAATTGTCGCTTAGAGCTCTGCGATCGCCTCGATCTCGACCTTCGCGCCGGAAGGCAGCGCGGAGATCTCGACCGTCGCGCGGGCGGGGGGCCGGTCCCCGACGTGGCGCGCGTACACCTCGTTCATCCCCTGGAAATCGTTCAGGTCGACCAGGTAGACCGTCGTCTTCACGAGCTTGTCGAGGCTCGAGCCGGCCGCCTCGAGGATCGCGCCGAGGTTCGCGAACACCTGCTCCGTCTGTTCCTGGATCGTCTCCCCCACGATCTCGCCGTGATCGGGCCTCAGCGACAGCTGGCCGGACACAAAGACGTGGCCGCCACTGATGATCGCCTGCGAATACGGCGCGCCCTGGAACGGGGCCGGCGCGGAGTCGGTGCGCACGATCTTTTTCACGGCCTGGCAGCCTCCCCGAGCGCCGCGCCCAGTGCCTTGAAGATCGAGTCGAGCACGTGACGCTCCTCTTCCCCGTGGGCGAGCCGCACATGCAGCACGATCCCTGACGCCGCGGCGAGCGCGTCGAGAAATCGTGCGACGACGTCCGTTCCCAGGCCGCCGACGTGCACGCTCGAGAGGTCGACGTTCGAGACCACGCGCGGCCGGTCGGACAGGTCGAGCG
>JACDER010000330.1 GCA_013816275.1 Actinomycetota bacterium
GCTCATGGACGGTGGCGAAGCGGCTGCGCGGGAAGCGAATCGCCGGGACGGTGACGGTGACTTACGCGAGCGAGTCGGCGAGCAAGACGTTCTCGGCGAAGATCAAGTAGAGCGCCGCTTGGCCATCTCGCGCTGGATGGCGGCCTCGTCGATGGGCTTGCGCACGAACACGCGCACCCAGTGCATGAGGATGATGAAGCCCCAGATGATCGAGACCCACGCGGGCCACGGCAGGCCGCTGGTGTCGGCTCCGGTCAGGCCCCAGATGAGCCAGAGCAGCCCGTTGACGAACACATAGGAACCGATGTTGCCCATGAGGTCGCGGCGGCGCTTCAGCCGCTTGATCGCGTCGGCGCGGTGCTCGGCGTCGTCCATGGCGCGAGCTTACCGCTCCGTCAGGCTGCGTCGGCGGCCGCAGGCTCTCCGTGCGGCTGGAACCCACGCGTGCGGAGGAGGGTTGTTCCAAGCGCGGCCGCGAGTACCGCGAAGATCGCGCCAAGGAAGAACGACACGTGGTACCCGCCCGTCAGTGCGGCGAGGCGCCCTTCGCCCGAACGCTCGAGGCTGTGCGTGCGAGACGCGGCCACGCTGGCGAGGACGGCGAGCCCGAGCGCGCCACCCATCATGAACGACGTGTTGACGACACCCGACGCGAGCCCCGACTCGCTCTGATCGACGTCGTTCATCGCCGCGAGCAGCACCGGATTGAACGCGAGACCGGCGCCAAGGCCGAGGAGCACCATGCTCGGCAGGACGTCGACCACGAAGCTCCCGTCGACCGGCGCCCGGACGAACAAAAGCAGGCCGACGGCGGCCAATCCGAGCCCGATCCCGATCGGAGCGCGGAGCCCGAACTTCATCACGATCTTGGCCGACAACCCGAGGGCGAAGACACCCATGATCAGGTTGCCCGGCAGGAACGACAGGCCGACCTTCAGCGGGCTGTAGTGGAGCACGAGCTGGAGATACAGCGCCGAGAGGAAGAACCACGCGAACATGGCGGCCGCCCAGAGGACGCCGACCACGTTTGCCGTCGCGACGTTTCGCAGCCGGAAGAGGCGCAGGGGAACGAGCGGAGCAGCGACGCGAGACTCGATCACCAGGAAGGCGCCGAGCAGCGCGACCGCTCCGCCCAGCAAGCCGAGGGTCTGAGCCGACGTCCAGCCGTCCTTGTTGCCGTTCACGATCGCGTAGACGGCGAGCATCAGCGCGGCGGTCACGGTGACGGCGCCGGCGACGTCGATCCGGCGGCCGGTCGCGGACGCCGGCCTCGTGGCGGGGAGCAGCGTCCAAGACACGACGCACACGACGACGCCGATCGGAACGTTGACGAGGAAGATCCAGTGCCAGTTGAGGACGTCTGTGAGGATGCCGCCGAGCAGCACGCCGATGCTCCCTCCGCCTGCGGCGACGAAACCGAAGACGCCCATTGCCTTCGCGCGGTCGCCCACGGAGGTGAACAGGTTCATCATCAGCGAGAGGGACACGGCGGAGGCAGTCGCGCCGCCGAGCCCCTGGACGGCCCGGGCCGCGATCAGGAAGCCCTGCGTCGTCGCGAGCCCGCAGGCGAGCGAGGCGAGCGTGAAGAGGACGATTCCGCCGAGGAAGAGGTTCCGGTGGCCGAGCAGGTCGCCGAGCCTCCCGCCGAGGAGCAGGAACCCGCCGTACGTCAGCAGATACGCGTTCACGACCCAGGCGAGCGAGCTCGCGGTGAAGTGAAGGTCCTGCCTGATCGACGGCAGCGCCACGTTCACGATCGTCGCGTCGAGGACGATCATCAGGCTCGCCGCACACAGCACGTAGAGGGCGTACCAGCGTGTTCGATCGGTCGTCATGTCCCTATAGACCCTCGCGCGACACGAAACTCATCGATGAGTTTCGCCTCCCCGTCCGGTCCATTCTTGCGATGGCAGCCATCGTGCCGTGTGATGTCCGCGCTCTCGTTCCCGACGCGCTCGCCGTGGACACCCTGGCACGCCTCCAGCTCGAGGCCAGGCGGTGCGGGCTCCGGCTCCGGCTGCAAAACGCACCCGAGGAGCTGCTCGAGCTCATCGCCTTCATGGGTCTCACGGAGGCCCTAGGAGTCGAGACGCGACGGGAGGCCGAATAGCGGGAACAGGCGGTCGGTGCCGAGAAAGAAGGTGAGCTCGACG
>JACDER010000331.1 GCA_013816275.1 Actinomycetota bacterium
GGGCGGTGCCAGGGGAGCGAGCGCCGTGAACCGATTGGAGCGCCTGCGAGAGGCCGGCGTCTCGATCTGGCTGGACACGCTCTCGCGCGAGCTGCTCGACACCGGCGAGTTCGAGCGGCTCGTGCACGACTATTCGGTCACCGGAGCGACATCCAACCCTACGATCTTCGCCAAGGCGATTACCGAATCCGAGCGCTACGACGACCAGCTTCGCGCGCTCGCCGCCGCTGGCGTCCGCGACCCCCAGGCGCTCTTCTTCGAGCTCGGCCTCGACGACATCGGGCGCGCGGCCGATCTGCTGCGAGCGGTCTACGAGAACAGCGGCGGCACGGACGGGGTCGTCTCCTTTGAGTGCACGCCGGACCTCGCCGACGACACGCAGGCGACGGTCGAGCAGGCCATCGAGCTCTGGGACCGCCTCGACCGTCCGAACGTGATGATCAAGGTCCCGGCGACCGCGGCGGGCGTGCCGGCGATCCAGGAGCTGACCGCGCGCGGCGTGAACGTCAACGTCACGCTGCTGTTCTCGATCGAGCGCTACGAACAGGTCATCGAGGCCTACCTGAGCGGCCTCGAAGCCAGGATGAAGCTCGGCGCCGCGCCGGACCACGTGGCCTCCGTCGCCTCGTTCTTCGTCTCGCGCGTCGATGCCAAGGCCGACGCGCACCTGTCAGCCGACTCCCCGCTGCGCGGACGGATCGCGATCGCCAACGCCCACAGCGCCTACGGCCGCTACCTGGAGCGCTTTTCCGGTGAACGCTGGCGGGCGCTGGAGGTGGCGGGCGCCCAGCCGCAGCGGCCGCTGTGGGCCAGCACCGGGACTAAGGACCCCACCTACTCCGACGTGCTCTACGTCGAGGGTCTGATCGCCCCGGGCGTCGTGAACACGATGCCCGAGAAGACACTGCAAGCCTTCGCCGACCACGGCGACGTTGGCCGTGCCCTGGATACCGATCTGAGCGAGGTCGAGCAGCTGCTGGCGAAGGCACAGCAGGCCGGGATTGACCTTGGCCGAATCACCGCCGAGCTCGAACGCGAAGGCGTCGAATCGTTCTGCGACTCCTACCAAGAGCTGCTCGAGTGCATCGAGTCCAAGCTCCCCGCCGTCGCGCCGGAGAAGGTCTCTCAGCGTCGCGGCTAGAGCGGAGCGCAGTGGACACCGCAGAGAAACAGCCGATCCCCGAGCAAGCCCAGCGCCGCAGGCTCGACGGCCGTCGGGCGCTGGTGACCGGCGGCGCGAGCGGCATCGGGCGAGCGACGGCGATGCGCATGGCGGCGGAAGGCGCGGCGGTCGTCGTCAACTACATCGGAAGCGCCGAGCCGGCGCAGCTCGTCGGCGAGCTGGAGCGAGATGGCGGGCGGGCCCTGGAGGTCGAGGCGGACGTCTCAGTCGAGGAGCAGGTCGTCGAGATGTTCCGGCGGGCCCGGGCCGAGCTTGGCGGGCCGGTTGACCTGCTCGTCAACAACGCCGGCATCGAGAAGCCGTTCCCGCTGACCGAGATGCCGCTGGCGGAGTGGCGCCGCGTCCTCGACGTCAACGTGACCGGCGCCTTCCTCTGCGCTCGCGAGGCGGCGCGGTCGTTGATCGCTGAGGGGACGCCGGGCGTGATCGTCAACGTGTCCAGCGTCCATGAGGTCATCCCGTGGCCGCGCTTCAGCCACTACTGCGCGAGCAAGGGCGCCATGAAGCTCTTTGGGCAGACCATCGCCAGGGAGCTGGCCCCTCACCGGATCCGAGTCGTCATGGTCGCGCCGGGCGCAATCGTCACGCCGATCAACAAGGAGCTCATCGGGGATCCCGAAAAGCGCCGGCAGGTCGAAGAGCAGATCCCCTGGGGCCGCATGGGCGAGTCCGAGGAAGTCGCGGCTGCAATCGCCTGGGTCGCGGGCCCAGACGCCGAGTACGTGACGGGCTCGACGATCTTTGTCGATGGCGGCATGACCCTGTATCCCCGCTTCGTCTGAGGGATGAGCGGTGCGCCAGGACGTCAGGGCTGACGATGTGCTGGTCGCCGGGGGAGCCGCTGCCATCGTGGGCGGCGCGCCCTCGACGGCGCATGCCGTCTGGCGGGGTCGCGACCCGCTTGAGGCCTCCCTTGCCGCCGGCACGCTGTTGCTGGGGCGCGAGGAGCGCCGCGGCCGTCTACTGCTG
>JACDER010000332.1 GCA_013816275.1 Actinomycetota bacterium
GTCTTCGGGGATATGGAAGCGCTCGACGAGCTCGGACGCGTCGATCACAGCCCGCTTCTCGTCGCCGCACCGCGAGAGGAGGTGGGCAAGCAGCGACTGGAGAACCGCGAATCGCTCCGGGGCGACGGGCCCAGGGAGCCGCTCACCCGCGGCGTCGTGCACCGGCGGGATCGCCTCCGCCGCCGGCTCGAGTGGCTTCCCCGTGTGGCCTTCCCGGATCCGGCGGAGGCCGTCGGCGACTTCGCGGCGAAGCTCGACCGGCTCGATCGGGATCGCGCGCCCGTCCTGCCGGAGGACCCAGGACGCGAGGAGTGGAAGGCTCGAGTATTCGGTGACGAACACGCCGTCCTCGACGCGGCCGCTCTCGCCGTAGACGCGCTCGACCCACCAGGCCGTGTCTCCCGCGACCTCGATCCGGGCCGTGCCGACGAGATCGCCGATCTGCCACGGCGGACGGGCTCGGTAGCGGTCGATCTCGAAGTCCGTCGGCGTCTTGAAGTCGCGTTCGCGCCGGGTCGCGAAGCGGATCTCGCCCCGAATTCGGGAAACCCGGAACGTGCGGATGTCGTCCCGGTCGAGGTCCTGACCGACGACGTACCACGCGCCGTTGTCGTTCAGGAGCGCGTAGGGGTTTAGCGACCGCTCGGCCTCCTGGTCGCGCGAGATCGACCAGTAGCGGAACTTGACCGTCCGCTGCTTGGAGATAGCGGACTCCAGCTTGCTCAGGCGTCCCGACATCTCCGCCGAGTAGTCCGGGTCGCTGATCTCCACGCGGACCGCGGCGGCGCTCGGCGGGTCGGAGAACCCGGGGCGGCCGAGAGCGAGGTTCTGGAGCGCGAGACGGAGCGGTTCCGCGTAGGCGAACTTTCCCTCCAGCAGATAGAGGCACGTCTGGAGCGCGGCCAGCTCGTCGTCGGAGAGCTCGAGCGGCGGCAGGAAGTACTGGTCCGCCCGGAGCGTGTACAGCTCCTCCCCCGTGAACTCGTCGCGCTGGGAGTGGAGCGGAACGCCGAGTCCGCCCAGTTCGGCCCGGTCGGAGTAGAAACGGCGTGCGAACGCCTCGTCCGACATCTCGGAATAGCCCTCGACGCAGCCCTTGACGTCCCGTGCTGTCAGCGGCCGGCGCTCCGCCATCAGGAAGGCGACGAGCGAGAGCTGCCGGATCAGCTTGTCGGTGTCGTGAGACAACGTCTCCCGAGCTTATCGCTCGCGACGCTTCGCCAAGCGGAGCGGCGGGCGGCGGGCGGCGAGACTAGGCCGCGACGCGCTCGCGCTCGAGATGCTGGTGGGACGGGCAGTACTCGCGCTCGGGCAGCGGTGTGCGCTGGCAGGGCTTTCCCTTGCGCGTGGTCGCTCGGCAGCGGGCTATGCCGCCGTCGAGCGCGCCTGCCTCGATCTGCTCCTCGATGAACGTGACCGCGGCGGACACGCCCTCGGTCACGGCCCAGGCCACCTGCGCCTGCGCGGTGATCGGGAAGTAGCGCCGGATGTCCTGGAAGAGCGCACGGTCGGGGCGCGCGAAGTAGTGCGGGTCCCGGGCGAGCCGCTCCATCGTCTCCTCGCACGCGGTCAGCACGGCCTGGCGATATTCGAGCTGGATCTCCGGCTCGACATACGGATCCACGAGATCCTTGATCGACTGGTAAATGGCCCGTGAGTACTGATACATGTGCGTCTGAAGGTGGACGGTTCGCTCTTCCATCTCAGTATCTCGCGCTCCTGTTAATCCGCCGCAAAGCTTTGTTAAGAGGGCGTTAATTCTGACAAGACGAGTGTGGCCCGCTCGATACTAACGCGTCCTAGGCCGTGTTACAAACTCAGGCCCCAAGTTGTCCCGGGTGAGAACGATCAGGGCGTGATCTGCCGTGGGTACGCGCCGGAGAAGCCCTTCGAGGACGCGGTCGAGGCATTGCTCCTGGCAGCGCTGATCGAGCTGTAGATCCCGCTGAAGACGACCCAGTAGCCCGGGTGCAGGCTCGAGAAGCCGGATGAGTTCAGGTAACCGACCTTGGGCAGTCCTGCATTCGCCGCCTTCTTCGCGTAGGCGGCTGCGGCGTGCTGCCCCTCGCTCACCGGGATCGATTGGAGCACGGCCGTGTAGCCGGTCTTGTCCGCCGGCCAGGGTACGAG
>JACDER010000091.1:0-4433 GCA_013816275.1 Actinomycetota bacterium
CTCCAGCGTGTTCCCGACCGCGATCACCGCCGCCATCTCGGGCGAGGCTCCCGACGTCGCGTTGGCGATGAACGCGCCGACGGCGATCGCCGGCCAGAAGCGGAGCCCGCCCAGCACGAGCGCCGCTAGCGCGATGCCGGTAGGCGCCCACACGGGGGTGATCACGCCGTGAGCGACGGAGAGCTTGAGGCCGAGCTTCGCCGCCCCGACGTAGGTTCCGGTGGTCGCGCCGAGAGCGAGCCAGAACTTGGGACGGGCGACCAGCTCGCGCCAGCGCAGGTCTCCGTTCATCGTCTGCGCCAACACGGTAACAACGGTGTGCCGAACCAGTCTCTCGGCGGATCTCCACCGGGTTCCGGGGCTAGCCTCGTCGGATGCCGAGCACGTGGGCGGAGCTCGCAGTCCTCGTCGCGAGCACGGTGCTCGCGGTCGGCCTGCTGGGCGGGTTCGGCTCCGGAAACTCGCCGCCGGTCCTATCGCCCGACCGAGCCAGCTGGATCCTCACGCCCGGGGTCGCCAACCCGGACGTCACGCAGGAGACGATCGGCGAGACGATCTGCACGGGCGGCTGGACGAGGACGATCCGCCCGCCGACCGACTACACGAACGCGCTCAAGGTCGAGCAGATGGAGGCCTACCACCGGGCGGGATCGCTCTCCGACTACCAGGAAGATCACCTGATCAGCCTCGAGCTCGGCGGAGATCCAGTCGATCCTCGCAACCTCTGGCCGGAGCCGATCGCGCGAGCCACGGAGGTGGACGACTCGGTCGAGAACGCGCTGAACGAGCAGGTTTGCTCCCGCGAAATCACGCTGCAAGAGGCGCAGCGCCGCGAAGTGGAGATCAAGCATACGGAAGGGTAGAAAAATGGTACCTTTCTACCATAGTGGCGCTCAACATCAAGGACTCGGAGACGGTGGCGCTGGCCGCCGAGGTAGCCGAGCTGACGGGGGAGAGCAAGACCCGGGCGGTGAAGGTGGCGTTGGAGGAGCGACGCGCCCGGCTGAGGCAACGGATCTCACCCGAGGCGCGGCGCGAGGCTCTTCAGCGGTTTCTCGAGGAGGAAATCTGGCCGCAGATCCCGGCCGAGCTGCGAGGTCAGCCCCCGATGACGAAAGAGGAGCGCGAGGGGATCCTCGGCTACGGCCCCGACGGCGTGTGATTCTCGATACGTCGGCGATCGTCGCCGTTGTGCTCGAAGAAGACGGCTATGAACGGATGCGTGACGCCTTGGCGGAGTTCCAGACTTCTGCGGCGGGCACGCCGACGTTGGCTGAGGCAGGGATCGTCTTGACCGCGAAGCTCGGCTTTCGATCGCGTGCTCTTCTCGTGCAATTCATCGATTCGACGGGCGTGATCTCCGTGCCTTTCGGGGAGGAGCACTGGCGGGAAGCGATCTCTGCGCACGCGCGCTTCGGCAAGGGCCGTCATCCGGCGAGGCTGAATCTCGGCGACTGCATGACCTATGCCGTGGCGAAGCTGGCAAAGGAGCCGCTCCTGACGCTCGACCGCGGCTTCGCGCACACCGATCTCGAACTCGTCTAACTTGCACGCGTGCAGCGAGTCGTAGTCGCCACCGACCGGTCGAAGACCGCCGAGCGCGCGGTCGCGTGGGCGGCCGAGTTGGCCGCGCGCTACGAGTCCGAGCTCGTGCTCCTCCAAGTGATCCTGTCGAACGGCGACGTCGATCTCGCCGAAGCTGAGTCGAGCCTCCACGAGCTCGCGCGCGAGATCGCGGGCGAGCGCGGCCGTGCCGTCGTGCGCATGCACGCCGACCCGCCCCAGGCGATCGTCGACCTCGCCGAGGACGAGGGGGCGGACGTGCTCGTCGTCGGCAACGCCGGGATGAGCGGACGGAAGGAGTTCCTGCTCGGGAACGTCCCGAACCGGATCTCCCACAACGCGCGCTGCACCGTGGTGATCGTGAACACGACTGACGGCATGACGCAGCCGCTGATCACGCTGTCCGAGGGCGACGAGGACACCAAGGTCGAGGGCGAGCTCTTCGAGCGCGCCACGCGGATCGGCCGCATTATCGGCAGGTACGGGCTCGCCGAGCGTGCGGAGGGCCAGACGCTCTCCACCGCGGAACGGGCCAAGCGGATGCGCGAAGCCCTCGAGCAGCTCGGGCCGACGTTCGCCAAGCTCGGCCAGATCCTCTCCACCCGTCCCGGGCTCCTTCCGCACGAGTTCGTCGAGGAGCTTGCCCACCTGCAGGACAAGGTTCCGCCCCTCACGCAGGCGGAGGTCGTGGAGGTGATGGAGCAGGAGCTCCAGGTTCCGTGGGAGGATGTGTTCGAGAGCATCGATCCCGAGCCGCTCGCCGCGGGGACGATCGGCCAGGTGCACCGCGCGCGGCTCGAGGACGGCGACCGCGTCGTCGTCAAGGTGCAGCGGCCAACGGCGCGGGAGGAGATCTTCCGCGACCTCGGGCTGCTCGAGCTGTTCGCCGAGAAGGCGGCCAGCCGGCCCGCGCTCCGCGAGCTGATCGACATTCCCGTGCTGGCGGCGAACCTGTCCGAGTCGCTCCGCCGCGAGCTCGACTTCCGCCAGGAGGCGTCGAACATCGAGCGGATGCGGGAGGTGCTCGAGCCCTACGACGGGCTCGACGTGCCCCGGCTCTATTCCGAGCTCACCACGCGCCGGTTGCTCGTGATGGAGGAGATCCAGGGCGTACCGATCCGGGACGCTCCCGAATCGGAGGAGCGCAAGGAGGCGGCCCGGCAGCTGCTCGAGGCGTACTACCGCCAGGTCCTGCAGGACGGCTTCTTCCACGCCGACCCGCATCCGGGCAACCTGCTCTGGTGGAACGACAAGGTGTACTTCCTCGACCTCGGCATGGTCGGCGAGGTGGAGCCGCGCCTGCGCGAGCTGATCCTGCTCCTGTTACTCGCGTTCCTCCGCGAGGACGCGCACTTCCTGGCCGAGGTGATGCTGATGCTCTCGGACGAGCAGGCTCCGGACGTCGACATGGAGGCGCTCGAGGGCGACTTTGCCGAGTTCATCGCGCGCTTCCGCGGCGAAGGGTCGCTGGGGGACATCGACATCGGCGGGATGCTCGAGGAGATGGCCGACATCGGAGCGCGCCACCGGATCCAGCTCCCGGCGGCCCTGGCGCTGAGCGGCAAGGCCTTCGGCCAGATGCAGATCGCCGTCGCCGCGCTCGATCCCGGGCTCGACGCCTTTTCGGTGATCGGCAACTTCCTGCTCCGCGGGGTGGGGGAGCGCCTGCGGGATGTGTCTGATCCGCAGAAGCTCTTCTACGAGGCGCAGAAGCTGAAGGTGCGCGTCGGGCGGCTGCTCGAGTCCGTCGAGCGGATGACCGGCGCGCGACCCGGCGGACGGATGCAGGTCGAGTTCATCGGCTCGCGGGAGATCGAGGCAGCCATCACCCGCACTGGGAGACGGCTCGTCATCGCGGCGGCGCTTGCGGCCGGCGCGGTCGCCTGGCTCGCATCAACCGCCGCTCGATCAGGAAAGCGATGACCGACATGAGCGCGCCGAGCAGGATGCGCTCGCCGCGCGCGCGAGACCACCTACGTCGCAACGGACCAGACCTCGAAGCGTTCATCCTCGAATCCTTTCAGCGTCGCAGCGATCGGTTCGGCTGTCAGCTCGTTCCCCAGTAGGTCGGCCACTTCCGGATCGTTCGTGATCGTCGCTGAGACAACGACGTCTCTGCCGGAGGAGAGATCTACGAGCCGGGCGGCGAGGTTGACGGTCGAGCCGAAGTAGTCGAGACGCTCGTTCTGGGTGACGGCGATGCACGGGCCAGCGTGGATCCCTGCCTTGAGCAGGAAGGGACGGCCCCCGCTCGGAGGGGCCGCGAGCTCGCGCTGCGCCCGCTGCGCCGCGCGAATCGCCGCGATCGGGCGGCTGAACACCGCCATGATCGCGTCGCCCATCGCCTTCACGACCGCCCCGCCTTCGTCGGCCACAGTCTCGCGAAGAACGTCGAGGTGATCCATGACCGAGCCGAACGCGGGCGCGTCGCCGATCTCGAGGTAGAAGCGCGTCGAGTCGCGGAGATCGGTGAAGAGCACGGTCAGCGTCCCGACCGAGATGGGCTCGCCGGGGCGGAGAGCCTCGTCGGCGAACAGGTCGCGGAAGACCTGGAGCGCCGTCACCTCTGCGGCCGAGACGATCTGGTCGCTCCAGGCGGTCCGCTCGAGCACGAACAGCTGCTCCTGGTCGGTGTCGTTCCGGAGGCGCAGCGACGGCCGCTCCACGACGCGGACCTCCGCGTCGAAGGCGGTCGCGCTCAGCTCGATCCGGTCCTCACCGCCCGCGCCTACCGATAGGCGCCGCTCCCCGGGGAGGTCGCGAAGCCGCATCCGGTAGCTCCCGGGGGCGAGCGCCGGCTCGACCGTTCGTTCGCCGCCGGGCTCGAGGAGCTGCTGGACGACGATGTGCGGCGTCACCTGCGGCCCGCC
>JACDER010000091.1:4443-6249 GCA_013816275.1 Actinomycetota bacterium
CGTCGCGGATAGAGCGCGCCGGCCGGAATGTCAACTCCACCGAGTGCTCGAAGTCGATCCGGAAGTCGATCGCGCAGCTCTCGCAGTGGACGTGCGGCTCGATCTCGCGGAGCGTCTCCGCGCGCTCCTGCGGCCCGCGACATATGGGGCAGAGAAGATCCCAGCGAAACTCGACGATCCCCGCGCGGGTGGCGTGCAGGAAAAGCTCGAGGACGCCACGGCGGTCGGCTCCCCACGTGTCGGCCAGCGCGTAAGGACGTAGTCTGCTGAGCGTCAGGTCGTCGGCACGCCGGACGAGCTCGGCCAGGCGACCGACCAGGACTTTGGGAAGGCTCTGTGCGAGCAGCGCGGCGCTGGCGCCTTCGAGCCTGCGCCCGCCGCCGGGGACGAGGCTTGGTGTCTGCCTGGGCACCTGCTTCTGCGCGTCGTAGCGGCGGAACGCATCCTCGAACCTCCTCTTGCTTCGGCGTCCGATCTCGATCGGGATCGCGATGCGCCCCAGAACGTTGCACGGACGCGCCCAGACCTCGTACACGAGCAGCGTTCCGTCTCCGTCTTCGATCAGCTCGACCGCGACACGCATTTCGGCAACCGGCCCTCGGGAGTAGCGCCGTATGACGCTGAACCGGTGCGGCTCGATCCACTCGAACGGCTCTTCCTCCCATTCGACCGGGATCCCGAGCTTCGCGAGTCGCAACAGCCGGCGTCCGCCGTGCCGGACATCGCCCTGCTCGAGCTCGGGCACGCCGGCGTCCCGGTTGAACCGGTTCGTGTCTGCCGCGAGCGGCCAGAGCCTCTCCGGGCTCGACTGCAGGCGCCATTCCCACCGGTAGTGGAACTCCGCCATCGCCTCGTTATTCGTAGCCGAGCTCTCGGAGGAGCGGTCCTGCCTCCCGCTCCACGTCGGCGAGCTGCTCCGCGGTCAGGTCTTCGCGGAAGCGGGCGATGGACTCCGTGTGAGCGGCGGCGAGAACGTCGCGCACCTGGCCGTCCGGCACCCCGAGGTGCGCCGCGACCGCGTCGTGTGAGCCGGCCAGCGCCTCGTAGCGGATCTCGAGCACACGCTCGTCCACCGATCGCGCGGAGGAGACGTAGCGGCGCCAGGCCCAGGCCGCACGGGTCGCCTCGCTCGCGTGCTCGAACTCCTCCATTCGTTCCGGCTCGACCCAGAAGCGGGCGCGCGCGCCGTACGGGAGCCTGGCGTCGTCCGCGCCCGAACGGTCGGCCGCGAGCCAGCCCCGCTCCAGCAGCGAGCAGACCGCGTCGCGGCCGTCGCGAACGATGTGCAGCGCCTTGGCCTCGGGGAAGGCGCGCAGCGCATCCTTGAGGACGAATGCGACCTCCGGGGTCTGCTCCACGGCGCGCAGCCCGGTGACGAAGCCGAGACGACGGACCCGGTTGAGGATCGTCCGGATCCTGGCGGCAGCTTCCGAGTTGCCGTAGAGCGCCGGAACCGCCCCCTTCAGCGGCGCGACCTCGCCAAGGTCGACGAAGCCTGCCAGTCCCCCGATCGCTCCGGCCAGAAAGGTCGTCCCCGAGCGCGGCGACCCGACCACGAAGACGAGCCGCTCCTCACGGCCGAGGCGGGACGCGCGCGGGAGCACCCGGCGCGTCGTCGCGGCGTAGAGCTTCATCGTTCGGAGTTGCACTACTGCAGTCTCCCACCGTCAACCGCGCGCGCGGCGCGCCTCGGAGGAGAGCTATGCGTGGTGCTGCTTGGCGTGCTTCGCCGGCGCCTGGCCGCCGTAGTCGGCGAGGGCCGTGGCGGGGAGCAGGCTCCCGGCGTGCTCGAGATCTACGAGCCCA
>JACDER010000092.1 GCA_013816275.1 Actinomycetota bacterium
AGTGGAGCGGCTTCGCCTTCGGCTGCGGCCTCGAGCGCGCCGCGCAGCTCCGGTACGACATCACCGAGATCCGGCCCTTCTGGGAAAACGACCTGCGCGTCTTGCGCCAGTTCTAGTGACGGTGCACTGATCATGCGTGTCCCGCTCAGCTGGCTGCGCGAGTACGTGTCCGTCGACCTCCCGGTCCGCGAGCTCGCCCACCGCATGGACGTTTCGATCGCGGTCGTCGCCGGGATCGAGCAGACGGGCGTTCCCGACGTCGACGGGAATCTCGGCCTCTACCGCGTCGGACGCGTGCTCGAGGCGGGCAAGCACCCGAACGCCGACCGCCTCCAGCTCTGCCGCGTCGACGTGGGGGAGAACGAACCGCGGCAGATCGTCTGCGGCGCGTGGAACTTCGGCGCCGGCGCCACGGTCGCGGTCGCGCTCCCGGGAGCGGTGCTTCCCGGAGGGACGAAGCTTGAGCGCGCCAAGCTCCGAGGGGAGGTCTCGGATGGGATGATCCTGTCCGAGCGCGAGCTCGAGCTCGGCCACGACCACAGCGGCATCCTCGTCCTCGCGGGCGGCGAGCCGGGCACGCCGCTCGCCGACGTTCTGCCGCTCGGGGAGACCATCCTCGACCTCGAGGTGACGAACAATCGCCCCGACCTCCTGTCGGTCTACGGCGTCGCGCGCGATCTCGCCGCGCTGCTCCGGCTCGACCTCGCTCCGCCGCCGGGCCGTGATGCCGAGCAGGCCGTGGACGAGCCGGTCGATGTCCAGATCGAGGACCTCGAAGGATGCCCCCGTTACATCGGCCGGCTGTTTCGCGACGTCCAGGTCGGGCCGTCGCCGCCGTGGTTGAGGGCGCGCCTGACCGCGGCCGGAATGCGCCCCATCTCGAACGTCGTCGACGTGACCAACTACGTCATGCTCGGGCTCGGCAACCCGCTGCACGCCTTCGACTACTCGAAGCTCGCGGACGGTCGCGTGGTCGTGCGCCGGGCACGGCCCGGAGAGGAGCTCCGCACGCTCGACGGCGAGCTCAGGAAGCTCGACCCCTCCGATCTGATGATCGCGGACGCCGAGCGGTCGATCGCACTCGCAGGGATCATGGGTGGAGAGGAGAGCGAGGTTGGCGAGGAGACGACGGAGGTGCTGCTCGAGGCCGCCAACTTCGAGCCCGTTGGAATCTGGCGTACCTCCGAGCGGCTCCGGATCCGCACCGAGGGCTCGAACCGCTGGGAGAAGGGCGTCGACCCGTACCTGGCCGAGCAGGCCGCTGTGCTCGCGACCGAGCTCATCGTCGAGCTCGCCGGGGCCCGCTGGGTCGGCCACACCGACGTTGAGGGCGAGCTGCCGGAACGACCGGTCGTGCAGTTCCGCCCGGAGCGCGCAGACGCGGTGATCGGGCTCGAGATCGATCCGTCCGACCAGCACGAGTCACTCACCCGGCTCGGCCTCGAAGCGGAGGACGGACGCTACGTCGTTCCCACCTGGCGAGCCCGCGATCTCCTGCGAGAGATCGACCTGGTCGAAGAGGTCGCTCGGTTCGAGCTGGAGCACGTGCCGTTCACGCTTCCGCTCCGCCGTGAGATGACCGGGAGGCTAAGCCGCGAGCAGCGATTGAGGCGCCGGATCGAGGACACGTTCGTCGGCCTCGGCTTCTCCGAGGTGATCACTCCTTCGCTTCGGCCGGAGGATGTCGAGGAGAACGCGCTGCGGCTTGAGGAGCCGATTTCGATCGAGCTCGCGGTGCTGCGTACCGAGCTCCTTCCCAGCCTGATCGAGGCCGCGCGCAGGAACGGGGACGCCGGCAACCGGCGGATCGCCTTGTTCGAGATCGCCCGCGTCTATCTCCCCCGCGGTGACGATCTCCCCGAGGAGCGGACCCACGTTGCCGGAATCGTCGAGGGAGGATTCTCCCGGGCGAAGGGCGTGGTCGAGGCTGTTTACGCGGCGCTCAAGGCGACGACCACCTTCGAGCCGGCCGAGCATCCGCTCATGCACCCGGGCAAGACGGCGCAGACGGAGTCAGGCCGGTTCGGCGAGGTGCATCCCGCTGTCCTCGAGGGGAACTGGGGGGCGTTCGAGCTCGGCCTCGATTCGCTGGCCGCCGCCGCGCGAGATCCGATTACGTATGAGGACGTGATCACCTATCCCGCGGTCCGGCAGGACCTGGCGTTCATCGTCTCGGAGGACGTTCCCGCGGGCGACCTGATCGAGGCCGCGCGTGAGGCCGCGGGTGCCGAGCTGAGGGAGATGCGCGTCTTCGACGTCTACCGGGGGCCGCAGGTCGGCGAGGGCCGCAAGTCGATCGCACTCTCCGTCGCGTTCCAGTCGCCCGAGCGGACGCTCTCCGACGAAGACGCGGCCAGGCTGCGCGAGCAGATCGCGGCCGGGCTCCACGAGCGCTTCGGCGCCGAGCTCCGAGCTGGCTAGTGCGAAGCGACCAGGCGCTCCGCGACTGCCTGGAGCACCTTCAGTTGCATGTCGGGCATCCGGCGCAGGAGCCCGCGTAGCGCCTGATCGGTGACCACGAGCGCCCGGGTCGGCGCCGTCGTCTTCACGGTCGCGGTGCGCGGAATGCGTGCGATCACTGCGATCTCGCCGACGAAGTCGCCCTTCGCGAGATGAGCGATCTTCTGGCCGCTCCTGATCACGTCCGCTCCTCCGTCCAGCAGCACGAAGAACTCCCGCCCGCGCTCTCCCTCCCGGATGATCTCCTTGCCCGCCGGGAAGTCGATCTCGTCGGCCAGCGCTGCGACCTCGGCCAGTTCCTTGCGGGAGCAACGCGAGAAGAGCGGGATGTTCTTGATCAGCTCGATCTTCGTGTTCTTACCGAGATTCACGTGCCGAGTCTAATCCAGAAATCCGATCCAGACAGGACCGCGTAGTCTCTTCCCGTGCACCGAATTCTCCTCCCACTGGCGGCCGTAGCCGCGGCCACCGCGACGCTCGTCGCCTTCATGCCCGCCGGCTCGGCCGCCGCCGATCCGGTGCTCCAGGCCTCCGTCGGGCCTGGATTCAACATCTCGCTCAAGGATGCGAACGGCGCCGTCGTCAAGCATCTCGATCCCGGGACGTACACGATCAACGTCGTCGATCAGGGGGTCGAGCACAACTTCCACCTGACCGGGCCGGACGTGGACAAGGCGACGTCGGTCGAGGAGATGCAGACGGTGTCGTGGACGGTCACGCTGACCGACGGGATCTACCACTTCAATTGCGACCCGCACGCCTCGTCGATGAAGGGCGATTTCGCAGTCGGCTCCGCCACGCTTCCGCCTCCTCCGCCTCCTCCCCCGCCGCCGTCCGGCTTTGCGAAGGGGACGAAACTCAAGGGAATCGTAGGCCCTGGCTTCACCATCTCGCTCAAGGACGGGGCCGGGAAGCCGGTCAAGAAGGTGAAGGCGGGAACGACCTACACCATTTCGGTCGCGGACAAATCGGCGATCCACAACTTCCACCTCTCCGGGCCTGGAGTCAACAAGGCGACTCCCGTGGGCAAGAAGACGAGCGCCACCTGGAAGCTGAAGTTCAAGAAGGGCACCTATCGCTTCCAGTGCGATCCCCACAAGGCTCAGATGAAGGGCAGTTTCAAAGCCTCGTAGCCACGAGGCCGAGGAGGAGGGGTAGTCGCACCACGCCGGGTGGACTCCTGCCGCTAGCCTCAGCCCATGAAGAGCGCCGCCGCGCTGGCGCTCGCAGTTGCCTTGGCGCTCGGCGCCACCTCTGCGGGTAGCGCCCGCCCCGATCGCGTCCGGATCAGCGTGACACCGGTGTCCACGCTCGCAGACGAGCCGGTTCACATTCGAATCGCCGGGCTCGGCCCGCGCAAGCTCGCGACTGTCGGCGTCCGGGCGACCGATGCGAATGGGAAGCGCTGGCACTCCTCCGCCATCTTCCGGGCCAATGCACGCGGGGTGATCGAAATCGATCGCGGCAAGGCGATATCCGGGAGCTATCGCGGCGTCTGGGGGATGGGCCTGATCGCCACGATGACCACGAAGGCTCCGCTCGCCGGCTATGCGTTTGCGTGGGGCTCCCAGAGTACGCGCTTCCGAGTCGTCGTGGGAGCGAGAGGGACGGCCTTCCAGCGCGCCCACCGAATTCGGCCGTTGCGGGACGAGCTGCACACGGTCGAGGGCTCGGGGTTCTATGGCCGGTATTTCGCAGACGAGACCGGCAGGCCTGGTCCGGCAGTGCTCTTACTCGGGGGATCCGAGGGCGGGCTCTCCGGCTCGCCGATCGCCGAACTCCTGGCGCAGCATGGGTTCCCGACCCTCGCACTCGGCTACTTTCATGCCCCGGGGCTGCCGGAGACGCTCGCGAACATCCCGTTGGAATATTTCGCCGGCGCGCTCCGGTGGCTTCGGGAACAGCCCGAGGTCGACTCGACTCACGTCACGGTGATCGGAGTCTCGCGCGGGAGCGAGGCCGCGCAGCTCCTTGGCGTGCACTACCCCGAGCTCGTGCAGGCCGTCGTTCCGTCGGTGCCGAGCAACGTCGCGCTCTGCGCCTTCCCACCGACTCCAGGGTCATCGTGGACGTTCGAGGGACGACTGGTCCCGTGCACGACCCAGTTCAATGATCCGGCTCCGTCAGACGATCCGGCGGCCGTCATTCCGGACGAGCGGATCCGCGGGCCGGTCTTTCTCGTCTGCGGTGGCCTCGACTCGATCTGGCTCTCGTGCCCGTACGCGCGCACAATCATGGCTCGGCTCGAGGACTTCCACCATCCGTACGCCGATTCCCTCCACGCCTTCGCCCGGGCGGGCCACTTCGTCGGAGGCCTGGTGCCCTACCAGCTGGCGGCTCCGCCCCTCCTCACCGTACCCGCGGACGAGCGGGGGCGTGAGGACGTTTGGCCGAAGCTGCTGTCGTTCCTCAGTCTTCGTGATGCTCGCGGCCGCGGCGGAAGATGAGGCGCACGGTTGCGCCGATTCCACCCGCCAGCACGAAGCCGACACCCACGGCGGCTGCGGCCAGCACCGGCACGTTGACCTTGATCTTGGCCGCGTCGCGGAGCGAGTCGACGGCCGTCGCGAGCCGCTCGCGCTCGAACGCGATCTCGCGGCGGACCGACTCCTGGCTCTGATCGTCAGCCACGGCCGTTGCCCGCCTTGAGTGCCTCGGTGGTCAGCTTGGCCTCCTCGATCGCCTGCTTGGGCACCGGCGGGGCCCCTTTCTTGAACGACTGCACCGCGAGGAAGCCGAGCAGGCCGATGAGCAGGAGCAGCCCTCCGGTCACGATGAGGAGCGAAGCCCAGGTGGAAAGCGGAATCGCCGCGGCGATGGCGGCGAGGCCGAAGCCGAGCGCGTACAGGAGGAGGATCAGGGCCGCGAGCGCGAGCCCGATACCGACGGCGAGCGCCTTGGCCTTGCTGCTCAGTTCGAGAGCCGCGAGCCGAAGCTCGAGTCGCGCAAGCGAGCTCGCATGCTCGGCGACCTGCTTGGCAGCGGTCCCGAGGCCGGTCTTCTCAGAATCGTGGATGGGCATGTCCTCTCCAGTCGACGACCTTCGCGATGAACACGCCGACGGCAAAGGCCGCGGCCGCGACGACGATCGCATTCGGGCCGCTGCCGGGCTTCTTCTCCTTCTTCTCCTTCTTCTCCTTCTCCTCGTTCTTCGGTTTCGGCGCCGGCGCCGGTGGCGGTTCTGCGGGCGCCGCCTCGACGTGCCCGTTCGTCGGCGCCTCGCCGCGCAGGCGGGCCATGACGAGAGTCGGCTTCAGCTTGCGCAGGAAGACCGCGTCCTCGGCAAGAGGTTCGGCGAGCTTCGCCGCGAAGCCTCCCTCCGCCGCGGCTCTGTGCGAGAGCTCTTCCAGGAAGGAGGCTCCGCGCTCGAACAGCAGGTCGCCCTTCGTCATCGCTTCTCCGGAGGGTCCTCGCCGGTCGTCGCGCGCCAGATCCTGGCCGCGACCATGCGCGCAACCATGGCAGCGCCGGCCGCGAGGCCTGCGTAGAGGCCCGACCACATCAGCTTTCGCAACATTCAGTCCGAGCTTACCGGGACAGGCCCTCGCACAAACCTCTGGATATTTATTCTCCGGTCATGCAGCGGCTGCGTCCACTACCGAAGCAGGAACGGCAGCGGTTGCTCACCAGCGTGATCGCAAGCGGGAGGATCGGGACGCAGCTCGAGTTGCTGACCGCCCTCGAGCGCTCGGGCTGCAAGGTGACCCAGGCCACGGTTTCGCGCGACATACGCGAGCTCGGGATCCAGAAGGTCCGCGATCCGCTCGGCCAGCCCC